>NZ_JACVTT010000044.1:0-35420 GCF_016624665.1 Stenotrophomonas sp. S39
GCACCCACCGGGATTGCGCAGTAGATCCACGCCATGCGTGGATGGAGGCCCTGTGTGGGGTCAGAGCCCTTTCCGTGGAAAGGGATCCGACCCCGGGCATGACAGTGCCGACCAACGGTCGGCACCCACCGTTCTGCAGGCGCTTTAGAACTTCCAGCGCAGGCTGGCCGCCACGAAGCGCGGTTCGCCGTAGTTGTTGTAGTCCAGGTTGGCCCAGTAGGTCTTGTCCAGCGCGTTGCGCACGCTCAGCGTCGCCGTCCAGTTGTCGCTGATGCGGTAGTTGGCGTTGAACTGCACCAGCGCGTACGCCGGCTGGTTCACCGTCACTGTGCCGCCCAGCGGATACGGGATGTTGTAGCCCTGCACCTTGCTCTGCCACTGCACGCCGGCACCCACGCTCAGGCGGTCCAGCGCGCCGGGCAGGCGCACCTGGGTGTTCAGCTGCAGCAGGTCTTCGGCCGGGTTGGCATACAGCAGGTCGGTGGTGGCGCGGGTCACCTTGACGTGGGTGTAGCCGGCGTTGACCGTCCAGCCCGGCAGGATCTCGCCGTTGACGTCCACTTCCCAGCCACGCGCCTTGGTGCCGTTCACGCCGATGTAGGCCGAGGTGCCATCGCTGAGCGAATTGTCCGGCACGCTCATGTCACGCACCGCGTAGTTGTCCTGCTTGGCTTCGAACACCGCGGCGTTGGCGGTCAGGCGGCCATCCAGCCACTGCGTCTTGATGCCCGCTTCGACGTTCGAACCCTGCACCGGGGCCAGCAGGTTCTCGTTCTTGTCCTTGAAATTCTGCGGGTTGAAGATCTCGGTGTAGCTGGCATACGCCGATACGTTCGGGGTGATGTCGTACACCAGGCCCACGTACGGGGTCACTTCATCGCTGACCTTGTAGGCGCCGCTGGTGCCGGTGTAGGCGCCGGTGGTGCTGTACGAACGGCTGCGCGTTTCCCAGCGGCTCAGGCGCGCGCCGGCAATCAGCGACAGCGGATCGGCCAGGCGCAGGCGGGTGGCCAGGTAGATGCCGCTCTGGGTGGTCTTGGCCACGCGGCGCCCACCGGTACGGGTGTAGGTCACCTCGGAAATGTCGCCATTCCAGTCGTACACGTTGGGGATGTAGTAGCAGCGATCGCCGCCGCAGCGTGCCCAGTCGGTGGGGAAGTTGAGCGTGGTGGTGTGGGTGGTGGCTTCCAGGTCCGACCACTGGGTGCCCAGGGTCACGTCGTGCTCGCGGCCGAACAGGTTGAAGGTGCCGGTCAGGTAGGCATCGACGTTGCGGCGGGTGTCTTCGGCATCGCCGGCGGCGGCGCGCAGGAAGATGCCCGAGCCGTCCACCGGGTTCGGGTTGCCGGTGCCGTACAGGCGCACGTTCTGCACGTTGCCGCGGGTGTAGGAGGTGTTGATCTTCAGCAGCCAGTCGTCACCGAAGCGCTGCTCCAGGTTGGCGAACACGGTGCTGGTTTCGCGCTGCCAGTAGCTCCACTTCGGCGACAGGTTGGTCGAGCGCGGCAGGTGGGCGAAATTGCCCTGGCTGTCGAAGAACGGCACGGTGCCCCAGGTCGAACCCACCGGGTTGTTGTCCTGGGTCTGGTAGCCGACGGTGACGGTGGTGCTGTCGGTCAGGTCGCCTTCCAGCACGGCCATGCCGGCCATCTTGTCTTCCTTGTAGCGGTCGTAATAGAAATCACGATCGGTATAGGCGGCGACCACGCGGCTGCGGAAGCGGCCGTCGGCGGTCAGCGGCGCGGTCACGTCGGCCTCCATGCGGCGGTAATCCCAGCTGCCGGCGCTGACCGAGAACGAGGCATCGAACTCCTTGCCCGGGCGCTTGCGCAGCAGGTTCACCGTGGCCGACGGCACGCCGGCGCCGCTGAGCAGGCCATTGGCACCGCGGATCACTTCCACGCGGTCGTAGAAGGCGGTGTCGTATTCCTGGTTGGTCGAGCCGCTGTAGGTCGGGATGCCGTCGACCTGGAAATCGGTGATGGCAAAACCACGCGCGTAGTACAGCGGGCGCTGGGTGTCATAGAAGGACACGCTGACGCCGGTGACGTTGCGCATCACGTCGTTGATGCTGAACAGCGATTCGTTCTGCAGGCGCTCCAGGCCGATCACCGTGGACGACTGCGGGGTTTCCTGCAGCGTGATCGGCAGGCGGGTAGTGCTCGACGGCGGCGCCGACTGCTCGGCGCGCACGCTCACCCGGTCCAGGGTCTTGGCGTCGGAGGCATCGGCACCTGCGTCGGCAGCCGAAGCGGCGGGCGCGGCCACGGCAAGGCAGGACAGCAGGGCGGCCGGCAGCAGTGCACGGCGGGGCAGGGAAGAACGGGCAGGCAGGGTCATGGAGAGCTCGAGGACGTGGGCGGGGGGAGGCAGCCGTCAACCAGCACCCGGGCGGCGGCATCGGGTGGGCTCAGATCCATCTGGGGGCATGCGGGCGTCGTGCGGGACGCAAATGTAAATCGTTCTTAACAACATTACAATTCGTGACACGGTGAATTGGTCTTTGCGCATCCAGAAGGGGGCAGCGCCCTGGGCCCACAAACGCGAACGGCCACCCGAAGGTGGCCGTCCGTGTCCTGCGTTGAACGTGCGGGCTTACAGCGCCTGCAGTTCCTCGTTGGCGTTGCGCTTTTCCGGCGCGGCCGGGGCAGTGGCCGGGGCCAGCGCCGGCGTCGCAGCGTTCTCCAGCGGCACCTCCAGGTAGGGCAGGTGCAGGCTCTGGCTGGTCAGCGTGCGGATCTCGTTGGTCAGCGCTGCGCTGTCGTTGAGCTTGCGGCCGTACGACGGCACGATCTCGCGCAGGCGGGTCTCCCAGCCGGCCTTCATCTGCTCCGGGAAGGCCTTGGCCATCAGGTCCAGCATGATCGGCGGCGAGGTCGAGGCACCCGGCGAAGCACCCAGCAGGGCGGCCAGGGTGTGGTCCTTGTCGGTCACGATCTCGGTGCCGAACTGCAGCACCGGGCCCTTCAGCGGGTCGCGCTTGATGATCTGCACGCGCTGGCCGGCGGTCACCAGCTTCCAGTCAGTGGGCTTGGCGTTGGGGAAGTACTTCACCAGTTCGGCCTGGCGGTCGGCATCGTCCAGGCGTGCCTGGCCCATCAGGTACTGCACCAGGTCCAGGTTGTCCTTGCCCACCGACAGCATCGGGCCGACGTTGTTGTGGTTGACCGACGAATACAGGTCCCACCACGAGCCGTGCTTGAGGAACTTGGTGCTGTACAGGGCGAACGGCCCGAACAGGATCACCGGCTTGCCGTCCAGCTTGCGCGCATCAAGGTGCGGCACCGACATCGGCGGCGAGCCGGTTTCGGCCATGCCGTAGGCCTTCACGTGGTGGCGCGAGGTCACGTCCGCGCCCTGGAACGCCAGGAACTGGCCGCCCACCGGGAAGCCGGCGTAATCCTTCGATTCGGGAATGCCGGACATCTGCAGCAGCTTCAGCGCGGCGCCACCGGCACCGATGAACACGAAGCGCGCATGGGTGGTGGTCTCGGTGCCGGCCTTGAGGTCCTTCACCGTCACGTTCCAGCTCTTGTCGGCGTTCTGCCGCAGGGCGCGCACTTCATGGTTGAGGTGCAGGCCGAAGTTCGGGCTGCGCTGCAGGCCGGCGGTCAGCTGGCGGGTGATCACGCCGAAGTTGACGTCGGTACCCAGCGGCATCCAGGTCGCAGCGACCTTCTGCTTCGGGTCGCGGCCTTCCATCAGCAGCGGTGCCCACTGCTTGATCTGTGCCGGGTCCTCCGAGTACTGCATGCCGTAGAACAGCGGGTTCTTCACCAGCGCCTGCTGGCGCTTGTGCAGGTAGGCGATGTTGTCATCGCCCCAGACGAAGCTCATGTGCGGGGTCGGGTTGATGAAGTCGCTGGGCTGGCTCAGCCGGCCTTCCTTCACCTGGTGCGACCAGAACTGGCGCGAGACCTCGAACGATTCGGCGATGCCGACCGCGCGCTTGGTCTCGATGCTGCCGTCGGGCAGTTCCGGGGTGTAGTTCAGTTCGGCGAATGCCGAGTGGCCGGTGCCGGCGTTGTTCCAGCCGTCCGAGCTTTCGCCGGCGACCGTGTCCAGCCGCTCGTAGACCTGGATGTTCCAGTCCGGCTGCAGTTCCTGCAGGTAGGTGGCCAGGGTGACGCTCATGATGCCGGCGCCGACCAGGACGACGTCGACCGGCTTGTCGTTGCTGGCGGCGGGCACCGAGCGCTGGGTCAGCGGCCAGTACAGGAACAGCGCGGCGGCCAGCATCAGCAGCACGAGCAGGGCGATAAGAGCCTTGCCAAATTTCTTCATGGGAATGACTTGGGCGTGGGGAAGGGGGCAGGATGCGCGCCGTGACGGCAAATGGCGTGAAGAAACAATGCCTTGCAGCACCCTGTCGGGATTTTAACCCTTTCTGGTCTTGTTTTGGTGCGATGCAGCATCCCGCTCATCGGGCCACCGCGTTACACTAGGCGGCTGATACCCCGCAACGACCGGCCACGGAGGGGCCGCGCACCGATGTCACGGATGCTGATCGTAGTTGGCGACGCCCTGCAGACGGGCGGTTCGGTCCTTTCAGGGTCGCCCCATACCGATATCGAAGGCCGCGCGGTTGCCCGCGTCGGGGACCGGGTGATCTGTGCCCGCCACGGGCCGGGTTCCATCGTCAGTGGCGATGCGAGCCTGGTGATCGACGGCCAGCCAGTGGCGCGCGATGGCGACAAGGCCAGTTGTGGCTGCGCCCTGGTGGCGGGCCAGCAGCAGCGTGCGCATGTCGTTGCCGGCGGCGGAGGTGGTGGTGGCAGCAGTTCCGCGCTGGGCACCCTGGCCAAGGTGGCAGGCATCGTGGCGCCGCTGCTGAAGACGTTGCCGTTGCAGACCCCGCCGTTCGCGCCTCCGGGTACGGCCGCGCCGGAAGCGCCGGTCGCACCGCAGTGCTGGGTGAAGGACCACGACGCATTGGTCGATCGCGATGTCGACGGTCGTTACTACGAAGCCTACGACATCAACGGCGACAAGCACGATTACCTGTTTCCGGTCAGCTACCGCATCGAGATTCCGCTGCAGGCGCAGGGGGACGTCGTGGTGTCGATCAAGGTGCAGCCGATGCCGCAGGCCGGTGTCACCGTTGCCGAGGTCGCCGCGACCAAGGCCCGCATGGAGCAGGGCATCGAGCAGTTCTGGAACGGACGTTTCACCTTGGACGTGCACGACCCCGAGTGTGGTACCCGCAGCTTCCCCATCCGCTACGAAGTGCGCTGGGTCCAGGGCGGCAGCGACTACAAGCTGGTCATCCACCGCAGTTATGACCGCGAGCAGGTCGAGTTCCCGGATATCGACGTTTCGGTATCGACCACACCGTGGACGTTTGCCCACGAATTCGCCCATACACTGGGTGTGCCGGATGAATACTCGTACAACGATCCGGACGAGGAAACCGTGCGCTACATCCAGCCCGATGGCACGTTTGATCCGGAAGTGCTGGTTGCGGTTCCCGATTCGCGCGCGCTGTCCGATCCGACAGCGACCATCATGAATGCAGTGGACTGTGCTGTGACCAAGCCGCGTCATGCCTGGAACATCGCGCGCGAGGTACGCGAGCTTCTCAGTCGCGAGATCGGCAGGGAGATAACATGTACCGTCAAGTGATTTCATTGATCGCCACTTTTGCCGCCGCCACCGCGCTGCCGGCCCACAGCAAGGAGCTCCCTCCCGTGATCGAACTTCATGCGCGCTGCGTGGACGATGCCCAGTGCCGTTTCCGGGGCGATACGCTCAATGTGGAACTGGAGCTGCGCAACGGCGGTAGCGAGTCTGTGACCCTGCCCCTGGAGTACATCCGCAGCCGCGGCCCCTCGGTCAAGGTGAAGGACAACCATTCGGGGAAGGTCACTGCGCTGCGCTCAGGCATGGCCGCCGCCGCGCTGCGGGACCAGATGCAGGAGCTGCGTGCGGGCCAGTCCCTGCGCATCGGCTTCCCGATCAAGCCGCAGGAGCTGACACGCTTTGCCCTGCGCCCGATGGACGTGACCCTGCAGTTCTCGGTCAACCTGACGCCCGGTGCACAGGGCGCCGAGGCCCAGCTGGTCCAGGCGCAGTTGAAAGTGGTCGACGCCGACCCGGCCGGATGACTGCATGACCCGGCCATGCCGGTGCTGCACCATCGGACACGACGTGTAGCTGCGGGCCCGCGATACCGTCCAGGAGATCACATGCCCCGTCTCACGGTGTGGCTTGCCCTTGCCCTTGCCCTGGCTGCTACGCCTTTTGCCGCGTCCTGCCAGGAAGCGCCCCCGGGGATCGAACTCCACGCCAGCTGCATCGACAATGCGCCGTGTCACTTCCTTGGCGAGGACATCCGCGTGGAACTGGAGCTGCGCAATGTCGGCAGCGAGGACGTGCAGGTGCCGGCCGAGTTCTACCGCCGGCGGGGGCCCAGCGTGAAGCTGCTGGACCGCCAGTCCGGCAAGGAAACGTCGCTGGCCAGCAATCCGCCCGACGCGCGCCTGCTGAAGTCACTGCAGACACTGCGGCCGGGGCAGTCCTTCCGGTTCCCCTGGCGCATCCTGCCGACGGAGATCAGCCGCTTCGCACCGCGCCCGATCGACGTATCGGCAGTGTTCAGCGTCAACCTGACGCCGGGTGCGCGCGGTGGCCGGGCCCACATCGCCAGCAGCGAACTGCGCATCACCGACCCGGCGGGCAGCGCGCAGGCTTCGCTCATGGCGGTCCCGGGCGGCGCAACTGCCGGTGAGCCCGCTGGGAGTATCGTCCTCACCGCCCGTTGCATCGACAACCCGACCTGCCGTTTCACCGGCGAGGAGATCGTGGTCGAACTCGAACTTCGCAATGAAGGCCAGCAAAGCGTGCAGCTGCCAATCAGCTACCTGCACCGCATGGGGCCGCGAGCGCAGGTGACGGACAACCAGTCCGGCGCGTCGACCTGGCTGCGCACGCCACGCCCGGATCGTTCCCTTGTCCACGCACTGGTGCCGCTCGCGCCGGGTGAGTCGATCCGGATGACCCGGTCGATCATGCCGCACGTTCTGCAGGCATTCGCGCAGCACCCGGTCGATGCAAGCGTGGAGTTCTCGCTCAATCTCGCGCCACAGAATCCGCGCAAAGAAGGACACCACGTAAAGCGCCGGATCAGGATCACGCAGCAGCCCCAGCGATAGCGTCAGCCGGCCAGGCGTCAGCCCAGTGCAAGAATCTCGTCACCGGCCTCGTCCACCTCACCGGTCGGTCGCCAGCCCAGGTAGCGATAGAAACCGTGCGAGCGGGACCGTGGATCGGCCGAGCAGGCCAGGAACAGGCGCGAATGCCCGGCCGCATGGGCAAGCTCGACCACCTCCTGCAGCAGCCGTTTGCCGATGCCGCGGTTCTCGTAGTCCGGCAGCAGGGCCAATACCAGCACTTCGCCACTGTCACAGTCGGCGAAGCCGTAGCCGACCACGGTACCGTTGTCTTCGGCGATGCGGCCGATGAAGTCACCCACGGCAATGCCCGCGGCCCAGCTGTCCACGGTGATGCCCAGTTCGGCCAGCTGCGCGGCGCTGAAGGCGTTCTCGCGGGTGCGCCCGCGCAGGTCGATGCAGGCGGCGGCATCATCGGGTCGTGCAGGGCGGTAGTGGATCGGCATCCGTGCTCCTTAGGTGGCGCCGGGCGATGCCGGGCGCGGGTGTTCAATCACTGCCAATGGTGAAGTATTCCGCGGCGAAATAGCCAATCTGGTAGGCCAGTGCCACCCCGGCCAGCACCATCTGTGCGCGCGCCGTGCGCAGGTTCCAGCCCAGCACGCAGACCACCAGCATCAGCGCCGTGTGCAACGGATAGGCCTCGCCCAGCAGCCGCCAGCGACTCTGCCCCTTGATCGCGGTATCCACCAGGTCCAGCAGGGTCAGCGTGGCGATCACGCTGAAGATCCAGCGCCGGCGGTGCATGAGGTACGTGCCGTAGCTGCCGTATTCGCGCAGGTCATCGGGAAACAGCAGGGCGCACAGCAGGAACCAGGTGGCGCTGTAGCCGATCACGAACAGATAGGTCTCGAACGTCCAGCGGTGCACCTCGATCAGGCGGAATTCCCACCACCAGAAGGTGACCAGCGAAACCAGCGTCCACGCGACCCAGCACAGGTGCAGGGCAGAGCAGCCACGCCGCTGCGGGTGCTCGATGATCTGCGCCAGGCCCTTCAGCAGCGTGGTGATCGACAGGCCCAGGATGATGCCCATCACCACGCGGATATGCAGGAATACCGGTTCGGTCTGCATCGCCCAGCTCCCTCGTCGGTTGCGGTGATGCTGGCACAGAAACGGGTCTCACGGGATCCGACCCCTCACCGCCTGCGCCGGACCAGCGTGCTCGATGCCTCCAGCACCGCCTGGGTCAGCAGGGCCATCGTCTGCACATCGCCCTTCCAGTGCTGCCAGTACAGCGGCACGTCCTCCCACGCGCGCTGCCGCACATAGACCAGGCGCCCGGCATCGAGGTGGCGCTTGACCAGCGGCAGCGGGTTCATCGTCCAGCCCAGCCCGCCCAGGTTGGCCTGCACGAAGGCCCGGGTGGACGGAATCCACCACGTCGGCGCCGTGCTGGGCAGCTCATCGCCAGCCATCCGGCGGGCGAAGCGCGACTGCATGTCGTCCTTGCGGTTGAACACCAGCACCGGGGCCTGCGCCAGCGCCTGCGCGGTCACGCCCTTGGCGAAATGGCGCTCGCGGAACTCCGGGGTGCAGGTGGCCGCATAGCGGATGCTGCCCAGCGCATGGATCTGGCAGCCCTGCACCGGCTCGTCCAGCGTGGTCACCGCGCCCAGCACCGTGCCTTGGCGTAGCAGCTCCACCGTGTGGTCCTGGTCCTCCACGCGCAGGTCGAGGGTGGTGCCGGTGCGCTGCGCGAACTGCTGCGCGGCCTGCGGGAACCAGGTTTCCAGACTGTCGTGGTTCACCGCCACCGGGATGCTGGCCTGCGGCAGGTCCTCGTCGGCCAGGCCCATGCGGTGCAGGGCGTCGTGCTCCAGCAGCGCGGTCTGTTCAGCCAGCTGCACCAACACCTGGCCCTCGGCGGTGGCGGTGGCCGGCGTGCCACGCTTCACCAGCAGGCGGCCGATCCGGTCCTCCAGCGCTTTCACCCGCTGCGAGATGGCCGAGGGGGTGACATTGAGCGACTGCGCGGCGCGGTCGAAGCTGCCTTCGCGGATGACCGCGGCCAGGGCCCGCAGCTGGGCATGGTCGATGCGCATCGAATTAAGCTCCGCTAATGTTGGTTTAGTAAGTTTAGCTCGTCTTTTAAATGGTGCGGCGCGACAATGGCGCCCGTACCGGTGCTGTCCGCCTCCGCGAGGCACCGTCCCCCCAGCAAGACAAGGCAGTGAATCCCATGTTCTCGGTCATCTCCGCCAGCACCGGCCTCGGTGCCTGGTTCTCTGGTGCAGCTACCGGCGTCGGCCTGTTCGCCGTGGTCGGTGCCCAGAGCGCCTTCATCCTGCGCCAGGGCATCCTGCGCAAGCACATCGTGCCGGTGGTCGCCACCTGTGCGGCCATCGATGCGATCTTCATCTTCGCCAGCGTAGCCGGCCTGCGCACGCTCACCTCGGCGCTGCCGTGGCTGACCAGTGCCGTGCTGTGGACCGGTGTGGCCTTCCTGGCCTGGTATGCGGTCAAGTCCGCGCGCCGTGCCTTCGCCGGTGGTGGTGGCATGGGCGAGGCTGACAGTGACGACGGCAGCCGCCGCGCGGTGCTGCTGGCCGCGGTCGGCTTCTCGCTCATCAACCCGCATTTCTGGCTGGACATGATGGTGATCGGCTCGATTGCCGAGAACTTCGGCAATGCGCGAATGGCGTTCGCCGCCGGCGTGGTCACCGCCAGCTGCCTGTGGCTGACCGCACAGGGCCTGGGTGCCCGCCTGCTGGCACCGCTGTTCACCAAGCCCAGCACCTGGCGCGTGCTCGACGGCACCATCGCCGTCATCCTCAGCATCCTGGCCCTCACCCTGGCGGTGCGCGGGGTCCACTGACCCCGGCGCAGGCCATCCCGAACCCCACGTCCTTACTCTCTCCAAGGTAGTGGCAGCGACGGCACCGGCAACGGTGCCGCCGTTTTTTCTGCCGTTGCTGCACCGCCACTGGCGGCGATGGCCGCCGCCTGCCTAGAATCGCGGAGGCTGGACAGGGTGTCCGGCAGCAACAGGGGGAAGGATGCGCAGGATGATGAGTGCCGCGCTGTTGTGCGCGGTGGCCGGTGGGGTATCGGCCGGTAGCGGCGGGGTGGACCTGGACCGGTACCTGAAGCAGGAATCGTTCACCGATGTAAAGCTGTCACCCGGGGGTGACTATCTGGCCGCGACGGTGCCGCTGGAGGATGCGACTGCGCTGGTGATCCTGCGTACCTCCGACCGCAAGCCGGCAGGCGTCTTCCGGCCCCAGGCGAAGAATCATGCCAACAGCTTCGACTGGGTGAGCAACGACCGCGTGCTGGTCGGCCTGGCCGAAAAATGGGGCGCGCTGGACCAGCCGCGGCCCACCGGCGAACTGTATGCGGTCAACGCCGATGGCAACCGCGGCGAGCTGCTGGTCGGCTACCGCGTGCAGGGCCGCGGCCTCGGTACGCGCATCCAGCCGAAGAAGGTCGAGGATGTCGCGGCCTTCCTCACCGACGACCTGCCCGGTGACGACCGCAACGTCCTCATCGCCGTGTGGCCGTTTTCCGATGAGCCCTATACCCGTGTCGAGCGGCTGGACGTACAGACCGGGCAGCGCGTGCGCGTCTCCGGCTCGCCCGTGAAGCGTGCCGACTTCAGCACCGATGCGCAGGGCAACGTACGCTTCGCCCACGGTGCCGCATCGGACAACATCAGCAAGCTCTATTACCGCGCCAGCAATGGCGCGCAGTGGGAGCTGATCAACGATGAAGGCCTGACCCACCGGGTCGATACCCCGATCGGTTTTTCCGCCGATGGCACGCTGGCCTACCTGCAGGTGCAGCAGCCGCAGGGCCCCGATGCGATCGTCAGCTGGAACCCGCAGACCCGAGAGCGCGTGCAGGTGCTGCGCGACGAGCAGTTCGATCCTTCCCGGGTGATCTACCAGCCCGGCACCCGTGTCCCGGTCGGTGCCCTGATCCTGGGCGACACCCCGCGCACCCGTTTCTTTGACGAGCAGGGCCCGGACGCGCGGCAGTACCGCAGCCTGGAAGCCGCCTTCGGTGGTCCGGTGTTCATCACGTCCAGCACCCGCGATGGCAGCAAGGTGGTGGTCCAGACGTGGTCGGGCAGCATTCCGGGCGAGTTCTACCTGTACGACACCAAGGCGAAGAACGCCGAGTTCCTCATCAGCCGCAGTGAGTGGATCGACCCCAAGGCTGCCGCCAGCGTGCGTCCGTTCTCGCTGAAGTCGCGCGACGGGCTCACCCTGCATGGCTTCCTGACCCTGCCGCACGGCAGTGACGGCCGCAACCTGCCGATGGTGGTGGTGCCACACGGCGGGCCGATCAACGTCTTCGACGACGGCAGCTACGATCCGGAAACGCAGCTGCTGGCGGATGCCGGCTATGCCGTGCTGCAGGTCAACTTCCGCGGCTCGGGCAACCAGGGGCGCGCGTTCAAGCAATTGGCGGCCGAGCAGTGGGGCAGGACCATGCAGGACGATGTGACCGACGCGACCCGCTGGGCCATCGCCGAAGGCATCGCCAACAAGGACCGCATCTGCATCTACGGTGCCAGCTACGGTGGCTATGCGGCGCTGATGGGCACCATCCGCGAGCCGGGGCTGTACCAGTGTGCGGCGGGCTACGTCGGCATCTACGACCTGCCGTTGCGCTTCACCAAGGGCGCGGCGCAGTCGGCCGACTGGAGCCTGACCTGGTTGCGCGACTGGATGGGTGATCCCAAGACCCTTGGCGCCTATTCGCCTACGACGCTGGCCGCGCAGGTGAAGGTGCCGGTGTTCCTGGCCGCCGGCGGCGAAGACCAGAACGCCCCCATCGAGCACACCAAGCGCATGGAGGCGGCACTGAAGAAGGTCGGTTCGCCGGTCGAGGCGCTGTACTACAGCACCGAAGGGCATGGCTTCTACCGCCCTGAGCACCGCCGCGAGTACTACACCCGCCTGCTGGCATTCCTGTCCAACAGCCTGGGTGGGGCCACTGCCAGTGCGGCCACGCCCAAGGGCAGCGGCAAGGCTCCGTAAGTCCAACCGCGCACGCCGCGCGTGCGCTTCAGCATGCCGGGCAGCCACGGCTGCCCGGCCAGGGGACACCATGAAACCTTCTTTCCTGCTGGCCGGGATGCTGGCGCTGTGCGGCGCGGGCCAGGCCCGTTCGGCCGAGCTCGCGCTGGACGACTACCTGCGCCGCGCCGAGTTCAATGACATCCAGTTCTCGCCCACCGGCGAGTACCTGGCGATGACCCTGCCGCTGGAAGATGCGACCGCGGTCGCCATCCTGCGCACCAGCACCATGGAACTGGTCGGCAACTTCCGGCCGCCGCGCAACAACCACGCCGACAGCGTCGACTGGGTCAGTGACAACCGCCTGCTGATCGGCCTGGCCGAGAAGTGGGGCGCGCTGGACGCGCCGCGGCCCACCGGCGAGCTGTATGCCATGGATGCCAACGGCAAGCGCGGTGACCTGCTGGTCGGCTATCGCGCACGCCCGGACGAGCCGGGCCTGGTCAGCGGCCGCAGGGTGGAGCCGGTGGCGGCCTTCCTCGCCGACCCGCTGCAGGGCGATGACCGCAACGTGCTGATCTCGCTGTGGCCGTTTGCCAATGACACCAGTGCACGGCTGGAACGGTTGGATGTGGTCACCGGCCGCCGCGTGCTGGTCTCGCGCTCGCCGGTGCAGCGGGCCACGTTCACCACCGACAACGCGGGCGTGCTGCGCTTCGCCCGTGGCGCTGGCGAAGACAACGTCAACAAGCTGTATTACCGCCAGGATGATGGCCGCTGGACGCTGCTCAACGACGAAGACAGCAGCTACCGCATTGAACGTCCGATCGGTTTTTCCGCCGACAACCAGCTGGCCTACCTGGTGGTGCAGCAGGCCAGCGGGCCCGATGTGGTGGTCAGCTGGAATCCGCAGACCAACGAGCGCCGCACTCTGCTGCAGGATGCAGCGGTCGATCCGACCTACATCATCCACCAGCCGGGCACACGGGTGCCGGTCGGTGTGCAGTTCGTGGGTGCGGCGCCGCGCAGCGCGTTCTTCGATGAGCAGTCGCCCACCGCGCGCATCCAGCGCATGCTGGAAAAAGCCTTCCCTGGCCACGTGGTCAGCCTGTTGTCGGCCACCCGTGACAATGCGCGCATCCTGGTCAAGGTCGACTCGGGACACAATCCCGGTGACTGGTTCCTGTTCAATACGGCCACCCGCGAAGCGGCGTTCCTGACCGCGCGCAACCGCTGGTTCGACCGCGACGGCGGTGCCAGCGTGCGTCCTGTCACCCTGGCCGCACGCGATGGCATGCCGTTGCACGGCTTCCTTACCGTGCCCCACGGCAGCGATGGCCGCGGGCTGCCGATGGTGGTGAAGCCGCATGGAGGCCCCATCGGCGAGTTCGACGACGGCAGCTTCGAGCGCGACAACCAGTTGCTGGCGGCGGCCGGCTATGCGGTGCTGCAGGTCAACTTCCGGGGCTCGGGCAATCATGGCCGCGCGCACACCCAGGCCGCCGCGAAGCAATGGGGCCGCGCCATGCAGGACGATGTCACCGATGCCACGCGCTGGGCCATCGCCGAAGGCATCGCCGATGCACGGCGCATCTGCATCTACGGCGCCAGCTACGGCGCGTACTCCGCGCTGATGGGGGTCGCCCGCGAGCCGGCGCTGTACCGCTGCGCGGCCGGCTATGTGGGCGTGTACGACCTGCCGCTGATGTTCAAGCGCGGCGATGTGCAGGACCGCACCTCGGGCGTGAACTACCTGCGCGACTGGCTGGGCGAGCCGGCAACGCTGGCGGAGGTTTCGCCGGTGAACCTGGCCGCCCGGATCAAGGTGCCGGTGCTGCTGGCGGCGGGGCGCGAAGACCAGCGTGCGCCGGTGCAGCACACCGAGCGCATGGAAGCGGCGTTGAAGCAGGCCGGGGTGCCGGTGGAAGCGGCCTACTACGCGCGCGAAGGGCACGGCCTGTATGGCGACGCCAACCGGCGCGACTACTACACCCGGCTGCTGGCGTTCCTCGCACGCAGCCTGGGGGGCGCCACCGCCGCAACAGCACCTGCAGCGGCGGACAAGGCCAAGGCGCCCTGAGCGGGCGCCGGTGCACGGGGTTACTTCACCCCGTGCATCATCCGCTTCAGCAGTGGCGCGGCGATGAAGGCCAGCACCGCACAGCCCAGGCCGATCCACATCAGCAGCCAGAACAGGTGCGCGTACGCCCCGGCGGCAGCCACCCTGTCCAGCGATTCGCCTTCCGGCACCTCGATCGCGGCCAGTTTGCCGAACAGCGCGGCCAGCGTTTCCGAGAACGCAGTGGCCAGGAACCAGGTGCCCATCATCAGGCTCATCACCCGCGGCACCGCCAGCTGGGTCACCGCGGACAGGCCGACCGGCGACAGGCACATCTCACCGCTGGCCAGCAGGAAGTAGGCCAGCACCAGCCACCACACGCTGGCCATCTCGCCGGTAGCGCCCACCTGCTGTGCGGCCAGTGCCAGCGGAACGAATGAGAGCGCACCGATCACCAGGCCCCAGGCCGATTTCACCGGTTTGCCCGGCTCCCAGCCGCGGCGGTCCATCCACGTCCACAGTGCGGCGAAGGCCGGCGCCAGCAGCACCAGGAACAGGCCGCCGAGGTAGGTCAGCGAGCCGGCGGTCTGCGGAATCACCAGGCAGTCGCGCACCAGCAGCACCAGCATCAGCGCCACGATGGCGATGAAGAACGCGCGCGGTGCGTTCGAGCCCGGACGGCGCTCGGACAGGCGCGCGCTGACCACGAAGCCCAGCGGTGCCAGCAGCAGCGAGACGATCGACCACGGCAGCGGGGTGCCGCCGGTGATGACCAGCGCCGGCACGATGTCCTTGGTCAGCAGGCGGTCGGTGAAGGTGACCCACGAGCCGTAGGACTGCTCGTACATCGTGAAGAACACCAGCGCCATGAAGATCAGCACCATCAGCGCGATCATCTGCTGGCGCTGCACCGGCGTGCATTTCGTGCCGGTGAACCAGGCGAACCAGACCAGCACGCCGCCCAGCACGACCAGCATCAGCATCAGCGCCAGGCTGATTTCACCGCCCAGCGCGAACGCGCCGTTGCCGGCGGCCCACATCAGCCACGCCACCGGCAGCACGCCGATCACGGCGCACAGATAGATCAGCCATTCGCGCGGCAGGCCCAGCACCTTCTGCTTCAGTGCGGCCGGCTGCGGCGGTTCGGCGTGGCCCTGCAGGTACTTCTGGCCCCACAGGAACATGGCCAGGCCGGCCAGCATGCCGATGCCGGCCGCGCCGAAGCCGTACTTCCAGCCATAGGCCTCGCCGAGGAAACCGCAGACCAGCGAGGAGAACAGCGCGCCGAGGTTGATGCCGGCATAGAACAGCGAGAAGCCCGAATCGCGGCGCGGGTCGTCCTGCGGGTAGAGCTTGCCGACGATGGTGGAGATGTTCGGCTTGAGGAAGCCGACGCCCATGATGATCAGCGCCAGCGACAGGTAGGTCACGGCCAGCGCCGAGGTATCGCGCACCACCTCACCATTGACCCGGTACGCGGCATGGCCCTCGAAGGCCATGCCCAGGTGGCCCAGCACCAGCAGGATGCCGCCGAACAGCACCGCCCGGCGCATGCCCAGCCAGCGATCGGCGAGCATGCCGCCGAACACGGGGATGCAGTAGACCAGGCCGCCATAGGCACCGAGCAGGTCCAGGCCGGCCTTGTCGCCGAACAGGTGGTACTTGGTGAGGTAGAGCAGCAGCAGCGCCTTCATCCCGTAGAAGGAGAAGCGCTCCCACATTTCGGTGAAGAAGCAGACGTAGACGCCTTTCGGGTGGCCGAGGAAGTCGTCGGAAGCGATAGCGGCAGAATTCATCGGCGGATTATAGGCGTGTGCCGGGTAGCGCCGGGCCATGCCCAGCGGCTCTACGCAACGCCGGGCATCGCCCGGCAGCCCCAGTAGATCCACGCCATGCGTGGATGGGGCTCATCACGCGCGGTCGATTACAGGTACCGCAGCCAGGCCAGGTCGCGGCGGCGCGCCTTGAACCGGCCAAACAGCAGCGTCGGCGGGTACATCGCCACCGCCAGCGCGCAGGCCACCAGCAGCAGGCCGGCCACCGAATCCAGCGCGTACAGGCTGCCGTGGGTGGGCCCCCAGATGGCCAGCGCGGCCACGTACAGCAGCTTCAGCACGTACAGGTGCAGCAGGTAGAAGAACATCGGCGCCGCACCGATGTCGGCCAGCGGGCGCAGGGCGCCGGCCACCGGCGGCCATTCGTACAGGCGCAGCAGCAGCAGGCCCACGCCCAGGGTCAGCAGCAGGAACTGCAGCGACGGCGGGTACTTGGTCACGTTGAACACGCTCATCCAGGTGCGCAGGACGCTGTCCTGGTGCTGCCACGGCGCTTCGCCGTAACCGTTGGCCAGGCGCAGCAGGGCGAAGGCCGCCAGTGCGCCCAGCCCGGCCCACAGCAGCCAGCGCTGGCGCTGCACCGGGTCGCGGTCGCGGGCGAACCACGGCCCCAGCAGGTAGCCCAGCACGATCACGCCGATCCACGGCAGTACCGGGTAGGACGTGCGCAGGCGCAGCACGCCGGTCTCGATCCAGTCGCGCTGGTGCAGCACTTTCCACAGCACGGCCAGCACGCCGTTGCCTTCCACGCGCACGCCATCGAACAGGTTGTGGCCGGCCACCAGCAGCACGCCCAGCACCAGCAGCGCCGGGCGCGGCAGCCACAGCAGGCCGGCCAGCGCGATCATGCTCAGGCCGATGGCCCAGATCACCTGCAGGTACAGCGTGTCCGGCGGGAACTGGAAGGTCCAGGCGAAGTTGACCAGGGTCAGTTCCAGCACGACCAGGAACAGGCCGCGCTTGAGCAGGAAGGCGGCGATGGCGCGGCGCGGGTCGGCCTGGCGCTGGCCGTACAGCCACGCCGACAGGCCGGTGAGCAGCACGAACACCGGGGCGCACAGGTGCGCCAGCAGGCGGCAGGCAAACAGGGCAGGGGACACGCTGGCCGCATCCATCGGGTCGCCGACCTGGTGCTGCAGGAAGAAGGTTTCGCGCACGTGGTCAAGCAGCATCAGCAGCATGACGGTGCCGCGCAGCTGGTCGATGGAGGCCAGCCGTGGGGAGGGGGAAGGGGGCATGTGGAGCAACGGCTGGGTACAACATAAAGATATAACATATCATTTGCAGGGCGGCCAGTCCGGCTTTGCTGCATCGGCCGGTTGCCTGTGCACGTCCGCGGCCGTTGCACTGCAGCACCCGGCCCCATCCTTTGGCACGCTGGACTTGCTCTGCCCTGAACGCTAGCGTGGCAGGGATTTTTTGCCAGCAGGGGCTTCCATGAACCATGACGCTGCGCCCAAGCAGCTCACCTTCCGCGCAGTGGCCCTGGCCATCGTGCTGGCGGTGGTGCTGTCGGCGGCCAACGCCTATCTCGGTCTGTTCGCAGGCCTGACCATCGCCACCGCCATTCCCGCGGCGGTCATTTCCATGGGCGTGCTGCGCCTGCTGGGCGGTGGTTCCATCCTCGAAAACAACATCGTCCAGACCGGCGCCTCGGCCGGTTCGTCCATCGCCGCCGGTGTCATCTTCACCATCCCGGCGCTGGTCATCATGGGCTACTGGCCGGACTTCAAATACTGGTGGGTGCTGGGCATCGCCGGCCTGGGCGGCCTGCTGGGCGTGCTGTTCTCGGTGCCGCTGCGCCGTTCGATGATCGTCGAAGACCCGCTGCCGTTCCCGGAAGGCAAGGCCGCGGCCGAAGTGCTCAAGGCCGGTGAGAACCCCGGCCCGGGCCTGAAGATCCTCGGCCTGTCGGCTGTCATCGGCGCCTTCGTCAAGCTGGCCGCCGAAAGCGGCCTGCGCCTGATCCCCGATGCCTGGTCGACCTCGGCCTACGTCGGCAGCTCCAAGATCACCGCCTTCATCGGCACCAACCTGTCGCCGGCCCTGCTGGGCGTGGGCTACATCGTTGGCCTGAACGTCGGCATCGTGGTCGTGTCCGGTTCGATCCTGACCTGGCACATCGCCATCCCGATCTACCAGGCGTTCTTCATGAACACCTATCCGGCCCTGGCCGCGTCGGTCGCCGCCGCCTCGTCCACCGAGGCCGCGTTCGCCATCTGGGGCGCGAAGATGCGCTACCTCGGCGTCGGCGCGATGCTGATCGGCGGCATCTGGACCCTGATCTCGCTGCGCAAGTCGCTGCTGAACGGCGTCAAGAGCGGCTTTGCCGCCGCGCGCAAGAGTGGCGGCCCCGTGCTGGACCACACCGAACGCGACCTGCCGATGAAGTGGATGCTGGTGGCCCTGGTGGTCTTCGTGCTGCCGCTGCTGGCCCTGTACCAGGCCATCGTCGGCCAGTGGCACGTGTCGATCCCGATGACCATCATCATGATCGTCGCCGGCTTCCTGTTCGTATCGGTCTCGGCTTACCTGGCCGGCCTGATCGGTTCGTCCAACAACCCGGTCTCGGGCATCACCATCTCCACCATCCTGTTCGCTTCGGCCGTGCTGGTGGTGCTGCTGGGCGCCGACGGCCTCAAGCCGGTCGGTGCCGGTGGTGCGCCGCTGGGTGCGGTGGCCGCCATCATGATCGGCGCGGTGGTCTGCTGCGCCGCCGCGGTGGGCGGTGACAACCTGCAGGACCTCAAGGCCGGCTACATCATCGGTGCCACCCCGTGGAAGCAGCAGCTGATGCTGGGCATCGGCGCGTTCTCGTGCGCGCTGATCATGGCCCCGGTGCTGAACCTGCTGGCGACCGCCTACGGCATCGGCGTGAAGTCCGAGCTGCACCCGAACGCGCTGGCCGCCCCGCAGGCGAACCTGATGGCGTCGGTGGCCAAGGGCCTGTTCGGTGGCGAACTGCCGTGGACCTTCATCGGCATCGGTGCCGTGGTCGGTGCGGTCATCATCGCCTTCGACAGCTGGCTGAAGTCGCGCAATTCGCGCTTCCGCGTGCCGGTGCTGGCCGCCGCCATCGGTATCTACCTGCCGCTGGAACTGATGGTGCCGATCTTCCTGGGTGGCCTGATCGCCTACCTGGTCGAGCGCTTCCACAAGGTGCGTGGCGATGACGAAGAAGGCCGCGACCGCGTGCACAAGCCGGGCGTGCTGTTCGCCGCCGGCCTGATCACCGGCGAGGCCCTGATGGGTATCGCCATTGCCGTGCCGATCGTGGTCAGCAGCCGCGCCGACGTGCTGGCCCTGCCGTTCCACCTGCCGGCCGCGCAGTGGTTCGGCCTGGCCGTGCTGTTCCTGGTGGGCCTGCTGATCTACCGCACCGGCAAGCGCGCCATGGCGTAAGAGAATGGGGTAGTGCCGGCCGCTCGCCGGCAACCCAGGCAGATTGCCGGCCAGCGGCCGGCACTACCGCAGACCGCGCTACGGCGCGGTTTGCTTTTTCTGGCGGCGCGGCAACCCCGGCCGGGCGGCCATGACCGATGGCCTTGGCAGCCCCGCCCGCACGGGCCTACCATCGGTTTTTTGCCGTCCTGCGGAGACCTCGATGAAACTGCGTCATGCCCTGCTGCCACTGAGCCTGCTGGCCGCCCTGCCCAGCGTCGCCGCTGCCCGTGGCCTGGAAGTCCGCGACATGGTGGCCATGGATCGCGTCTCCGCCCCGGTCCTGACCGCCGACGGCGGCACCGTGGTGTTTGCCAAGCGCAGCACCGATGCCAACCTCAAGTCCAGCACCGCGCTGTTCGCGCGCAACCTGCGCACCCGCGATGCGGCACCGCCGAAGCAGATCACCCCGGCCGGCTGGAACGTCAACTCGGCTTCGCTCTCGGCCGACGGCCAGACCGTGTACTTCCTCAGCGCCAAGAACGGCAGCCAGCAGCTGTACGCACAGGCCCTCAGCGGCGGCACCCCGCGCCAGCTGACCGATTTCGCGGTGGACGTGGACAGCTACCACGTCTCGCCGCAGGACGACCGCGTGCTCTTCAGCGCCGGCGTGTTCCAGGCCTGTGCCTCGGACCTGGCCTGCACCGAGAAGAAGCTCAAGGACGTGGCCGATGCCAAGGCCAGCGGCAAGGTCTTCGATTCGCTGTTCGTGCGCCATTGGGACACCTGGAACGATGGCCGCCGCAACACCCTGTTCGTGGCCCCGCTGCCGGCGGCCAAGGCCGGCCCGGTGAAGGGCGCCTCGGCGCTGAGCGCGACCATCGACGGCGACGCACCGTCCAAGCCGTTCGGCGGCAATGACGATTTCACCTGGTCGCCGGACGGCGCCAGCGTGGTGGCCAGCATCCGCGTGGCCGGCAAGCAGGAACCGTGGTCGACCAACTTCGACCTGTACCGCTTCGATGCCGCCGGCAAGCAGGCGCCGGTCAACCTGACCGCCGCCAACCCCGCCTGGGATGCCGGCCCGGTGTTCAGCGCCGATGGCAAGACCCTGTTCTACCGCGCCATGAAGCGGCCGGGCTTCGAAGCCGACCGCTTCGGCCTGATGGCGATGGACGTGGCCACCGGCAAGACCCGCGAGATCGCCCCGCAGTGGGATCGTTCGGCCGGTGAGATCAACCTCTCCGCCGATGGCGCCAGCATCTACACCACCACCGACGACCTGGGCGAGCACCCTCTGTTCCAGATCGACGTGGCCAGCGGCAAGGCCACCAAGGTCATCGGCGATGGCACCGTGTCTGCGGTCAGCGTGGCCGGCAACAGTGTGGCCATCACCCGCAACAGCCTGAAGAGCAATGACCAGGTCCTGGTCGGCATGCTGCCGGCTGCCGGCCAGCCGATCGGCGAACTGCGCGCGCTGACCCCGGCCGCCGGCGACGTGCTGAAGGACGTCAGCTTCGGCGACTTCGAACAGTTCGAGTTCAAGGGCTGGAACAACGACACCGTGCACGGCTACGTGGTCAAGCCGCACAACTACCAGGAAGGCAAGTCCTACCCGGTCGCGTTCCTCATCCACGGCGGCCCGCAGGGTAGCTTCGGCAACGGCTGGAGCTACCGCTGGAACCCGCAGACCTACACCGGCCAGGGCTACGCCGTGGTCATGATCGATTTCCACGGTTCCACCGGCTACGGCCAGGCCTTCACCGATGCGATCAGCCAGCACTGGGGCGACCGCCCGCTGGAAGACCTGCAGAAGGGCTGGAGCGCGGCGCTGAAGAAGTATTCCTTCCTCAACGGTGATAAGGCCTGCGCACTGGGCGCCAGCTACGGCGGCTTCATGGTCAACTGGATCGCCGGCAACTGGAACAGCCCGTTCAAGTGCCTGGTCAACCACGACGGCGTGTTCGACCAGCGCATGATGGGCTACGCCACCGAAGAACTGTGGTTCACCGAGTGGGAGCAGGGCGGCACGCCGTACGAGAAGGCGGCCAACTTCGAGAAGTTCAACCCGGTCAACCACGTGGCCGAGTGGAAGAAGCCGATCCTGGTCATCCACGGCCAGCAGGACTTCCGCATTCCGGTCGAGCAGGGCCTGGCCGCATTCACTGCTGCCCAGCGCCAGGGCATCGAATCGAAGTTCCTGTACTTCCCGGACGAGAACCACTGGGTGCTGAAGCCGAACAACAGCATCCTGTGGCATGACACCGTCAACGCCTGGCTGAAGCAGCACATCGGCGAATAAGCGTTACCGGCGCCGCCCTTCGGGGCGGCGCTTTCGTTTTCGCCGGTGGGTGGTGGCCGCCATCCGCTTTACTGGTGGGTGCCGACCGTTGGGGGGCACGCCTTTTGCCAACAGCAGCCGAGCATGGCTCGGCTCTACAAGAGCGCCTGCATGATCCAGAACGACATCGTCGTCTTCGGTTTGATCGCCGCCACCCTCGGCGCCGTGTTCTGGACCGCCTCGCGCGAACAGGGTGCGTGGAAGCGCTTCTACACCTTCGTGCCAGCGCTGCTGCTGTGCTACCTCATTCCCGGCATCTATAACACCGTCGGTCTCATCGACGGGCAGAACACCAAGCTCTACAACCCGATCGCGCGCGACATCCTGCTGCCGGCAGCGCTGATCCTGCTCACCCTGGCGGTGGACATCAAGGGCATCCTGCGGCTGGGACCGAAGCTGGTGCTGATGTACCTGGGCGCCTCGGCCAGCATCATGCTCGGCGCGGTGGTGGCCTTCCTGGTGATGCGCGCGATCCATCCTGAAACCGTGGCCGGCGATACCTGGGCCGGCATGGCCGCGCTGGCCGGCAGCTGGATCGGCGGTGGCGCCAACATGCTGGCCATGCGCGAAGTGTTCGACGTCAACGCGACCACCTTCGGCCAGTTCGCGGTGGTCGATGTCGGCGTGGGCTATGTGTGGATGGCCGCGCTGATCTTCCTGGCCGGGCGCGCGGCGAAGATCGATGCGCGAAGCGGCGCCGACACCTCGGCCATCGATGAACTGAAGGAGCGCATCGCGCGCTTCCAGGCCGAGCACGAGCGCATTCCCAGCCTCACCGACCTGATGCTGATCGTCGCGGTGGCCTTCGGCGGCGTCGGTCTGTCGCACGCCATCGGCGCGCCGCTGGCGGCATGGTTTAAGGTACATGTCAGCTGGGCATCGCAGTTCAGCCTGGATGCGCCGTTCGTCTGGGTGGTGGTGCTGTCCACCACGCTGGGCCTGAGCCTGAGCTTCACCCGTGCGCGCACCCTGGAAGGGGCCGGCGCCTCGCGCCTGGGCTCGCTGCTGCTGTATTTCCTGATTGCCTGCATCGGCATGCAGATGGACCTGCTGGCGCTGCTGGACCGCCCGTGGCTGTTCCTGCTGGGCATCATCTGGATCGCCGTGCACATCGCCCTGCTGTGGTGCCTGGGCAAGGTGCTGAAGGTGCCGTTCTTCTATTTCGCCATCGGTTCGCAGTCGAACATCGGCGGCCCGGCTTCGGCGCCGGTGGTGGCTGCGGCGTTCCACCCGGCGCTGGCGCCGGTGGGCGTGCTGCTGGGCACGATGGGCTATGCCACCGGCACGTACCTGGCCTACATCGTCGGCATCACCCTGCGCGCGCTGGCCGGGCAGGGGTGATCTTCGTCATTCTTCGGCGCATATGCGCAGCCGAGCATGGGCTCGGCTCTACAGTAGAGCCACGCCATGCGTGGATGCTTTACGCCACCGGCAACCCGCGTTCGATCAACCACGCACGCGCGTCTTCGGCATCCTGCTCGAACCACGCCTTCGTCGATCCCAGCCGGTACGTATATCCCCACGCATCCATGTCGGCCATCAGCCGCTCGCTGCCCACGCCGGGCAGCTGGCCGGCCAGCACGATCTGCAGGTAGCAGGTGGCGTCTTCCTCCGGCACCGAATCGGTGGCGTCGGTATGCACCTGCGCGCGCCGCTCCGGCGGCAATACGATCAGGTGGCAGGCTTCGTGCAGCATCGAATGCACGGGGGTGTCATCGCGCACGTAGACGTTGTCGGCGATGATGCCGGCCTCGGGCTCGCCCCAATAGCTGCCGGGAATCGGCTCGCCGTCCGCCACGTGGTGCAGCAGCAGGCCATGCGCAGCGAGCAGACGCTGCGCGTCGGCGAAGGCGATATCGCCGACGCGGGTGACGTTCGGTTCGGGCGTGGTGTCGGTCATGCGTCATGCGGCCCCGCCCATGCAGGCACGGGCGGGGCAGGGGATCAGGGTTTGTCCGGGCCTTCCGGCAGCGCCACGGAGATGTCCAGCACATCGTGCTGGCCATCCTTCACCAGGTCGACCTTCACCGCATCGACGTCGATGTTCACGTACTTCTTGATCACTTCCAGCAGCTCGCGCTGCAGCAGCGGCAGGTAGTCCGGGCCACCGCGGTTGCTGCGTTCCTGCGCGATGATGATCTGCAGGCGGTTCTTGGCGGTTTCGGCGGTGGTCTTCTTCGCTTTGAGGAAATCAAACAGGCCCATGCTTACCCTCCGAACAGCTTGCTGAAGAAGCCCTTCTTCTCGACGTTGGTGAAGCGCATCGGGCGCTCTTCGCCGAGGATGCGTGCAACGGCATCGTCGTAGGCCTGGCCGGCCGCCGATTCACCGTCCAGGATGACCGGCTCGCCCTTGTTGGAGGCATTGAGCACGTCGCCCGATTCGGGGATCACGCCGATGGCCTTCAGGCCCAGCACTTCCTCGACGTCGGCGATGCTCAGCATCTCGCCGCTTTCCACGCGCACCGGGGTGTAGCGGGTCAGCAGCAGGAAGGCGGGCACGTTCTGGCCCGATTCGGCCTTGTGGGTCTTCGAATCCAGCAGGCCGATGATGCGGTCCGAGTCGCGCACCGAGGACACTTCCGGGTTCACCACCACCACGGCGCGGTCGGCGAAGTACATCGCCAGGAAGGCGCCCTTCTCGATGCCGGCCGGGGAGTCGCAGATGATGTACTCGAAGCCGTCGGCGGCCAGGTCCTTCAGGACCTTGCCCACGCCTTCCTGGGTCAGCGCATCCTTGTCGCGGGTCTGCGAGGCAGCCAGCACGTACAGGTTGTCGAAGCGCTTGTCCTTGATGAGGGCCTGCTTGAGGGTCGCTTCGCCGTGCACGACGTTGACGAAGTCGTACACCACGCGGCGCTCGCAACCCATGATCAGGTCGAGGTTGCGCAGGCCGACGTCGAAGTCGATCACGGCCACCTTCTTGCCGCGCCGTGCGAGGCCGCAGGCCAGGCTCGCGCTGGAAGTGGTCTTGCCGACGCCGCCCTTGCCGGAGGTGACTACGATGATTTCAGCCAAAGGACTTCTCCTGATGATTCTGTTTGGGGGCTGCGTCAGTCCAGCGCAGCGATCTTGATCTGGTCCTGTTCCAGCCACACCTGCACGGCCTTGCCGCGCAGGTTGTCCGGCACATCGTCCAGTACCTTGTAATGGCCTGCAATGGCGACCAGTTCCGCATGGAAATCGCGGCAGAAAATACGCGCCGCGGTGTTGCCCTGGGCCCCTGCCAGCGCGCGGCCGCGCAGGGTCCCGTAGATATGGATGCTGCCGTCGGCGATGACCTCGGCGCCTGCGCCGACGGTGGCCATCACGGTCAGGTCGCAGTTTTCCGCGTACAGCTGCTGGCCCGAGCGCACGTTGCCCAGCTGCATGCGGCCCGGCTGCGGGGCGGCCGCATCGGCGGCGTTGCCTACCGGGGCGACCGGAGCCGGGGCCGGTTCGGCCTTGGCGGCACGACGCGGTTCGGCGGCGGGCGGCGCGGGCGGCGGCGGGGCCGGTTCGGCCTCGGCGCGCTCGTACTGGGCGCGGAACTTGGCCAGCAGGGGCAGGCCAAGCTGCTGCGAGAGCAGGTCGACCGCCGTGGTGCCATAGGCCAGTGCCACCGGCAGCACGCCGGCGCTGCGCAGCCCATCCACCAGCGCCTGCGCGGTGGCCGCGTCGGGCACCTGGCTCAGTCCCCCGAAATCGAGGATGACCGCCGCGCGGCCGAACAGCTTCGGCGCACGGTTCACGCGTTCCTGCATTTCCTGCACGAGGCGTTCGACATCAAGGGTACGGATGCGCAGGTTGGCAATGCCCACCTGGCCGATCTTCAGTTCACCGGCCTGTTCGTAATCGAAATTCACCGCCACGCTCAGGTCCCCGTCGGCCGCTGTGCCTGCACCGGCAGCTGCCGGTCACGCGCCCATGCCACATCCGGCAGCTTGCCACCGTAGGTCTCCTGGACCCACGGGTAGCTGCACAGTTCCTTGGCCAGCATGCTGGCGCGCACGTCGACATGCGGCATGGTGTTCTGGCCCAGCTCGCGGAAGCCGAAGCTGCCGTGGAAGAGCAGGGCGGCATCGGCGCCGTGGTCCAGGAACACCTCGCAGGTCATCTGCGGGTAGCGCAGCTCGGCAAAGCTCTGCGCATCGGCATAGAACGCACGGCCGACGCCACCACCGCGACGGCGGCTGGCGACCACGATGCGGTCGATATAGAAGAAGGGGGTGGCCAGCTGCTGCTTGAACCAGGCGAAGTTGCTGCTGTCGTGCTGGCTGTCGCTGCCGAAGCCGATCAGGAAGCCGGCCAGGTTGCCGTCGCGCTCGGCGACGCGGAAATACTCAGCGGTATCGTAGAACAGGTGCAGGCGTGCGGCATCCAGCGGAAGGATGGCCAGGCCAGCATTGTTGTTCAAAGCCAGGACGGAATCGAGCTCGTGCTCGCGCACGTCGCGGATGACAATCGACATTGTGACTCCGTGGGGTAACGCGGTTGGTCCATCAACGGACCCTGCGCACGATTATTGCATGCCCGGGGCGGGCTGCGGCATGAACAGGGGGAAGGGCAGGCATGACTTCCGCCAGAGTGCAGCGGGCGGGGTTCAACCGTAGAGTGCTGGCATGTTGGGAGTCCTCAGCCATACACGTGTCCTGCGACTGGCCGGCCTGTTTACCTGGGTCATGGTCGGCCTGCCCCTGGCCTATTCGCAGTTCGAGAACCTGCACGCCCGTGCCGACATGGGCGGCTGGGCGGTGCTGCTGTTCCTGGCCTACCTGTCCTTCGGCGCGGCCTACTTCCGGCTGACCCGCTCGCTGCGCAGCGACAGCCACACCACCTGGCTGGACCGCGGCCTGCTGCTGCTGCTCACCGTCTCGGCGCTTGGCGTCAGCTTCCTCAGCGGCTCGGGCCTGGGCAGCATCCTGATGATGGTGGCCGCCGGCGTCATCCCCTGGATGCTCTCGGTGCGGCTGGGCGTGCTGTGGCTGCTGGTCAGCCAGCTGGCAGTGGCGCCGGTCTACTACATGCTGCTGCGCTTCCCGCTGTTCGAGGCGGTCATGCAGTCGCTGCTGTACGGCGGCTTCTCCATGTTCATCTTCGTGACCAGCCTGGTAGCGCGGCAGCAGACCGAGGCCCGCGACGAGCAGCGCCGGCTGAACGCCGAGCTGCGTGCGACCCGGGCCCTGCTGGCCGAGAGCGCGCGGGTCAACGAGCGCACCCGCATCTCGCGCGAGCTGCACGACGTGCTGGGCCACCAGCTGACCGCGCTGACCCTGAACCTGGAAGTGGCCGGGCATCTGGCCGAGGGCCAGGCGCTGGAACACGTAAAGCGCTCGCATACCCTGGCCAAGCTGCTGCTGGGCAACGTGCGCGAGGTGGTCAGCCAGCTGCGCGAGACCGGTGCCATCGACCTGGCCGCCGCGCTGCGCCCGCTCACCGAGAATGTGCCCTCGCTGGACATCGTGCTGGACGTGGAGGAGCCGCTGAACGTGGAAGACCCGCAGCGCGCCCACGTGCTGCTGCGCTGCACCCAGGAGATCATCACCAACGCGGTGCGCCACGCCCAGGCCCGCCACCTGTGGATCCGGGTGTACCGTGAGGCGCCGGGTCGGGTGGTGGTGGAGGCCAGCGACGACGGCGTCGGCGCGGCAATGGTCAATGCGGGCAATGGCTTGCGCGGCATGCGCGAACGCCTGCAACAATGTGGCGGCCAGCTGCAGGTGGATACCCACCCCGGCGAAGGCTTCCGCCTGCGGGCCACGGTACCGGCAACGGTGCTGGCGGCCCTCACCGAGGTTCCTGAAGGAGTGCGTTGATGATTCGCGTCTGCCTGGTCGATGACCAAACCCTGGTGCGGCAGGGAATCCGCTCCCTGCTGGCGCTCGACGACGGCATCGAGGTGGTGGCCGAGGCTGCCGATGGCCGCCAGGCCGTCGAGCTGGTTCCGCAGGTGCGTCCGGACGTGGTCCTGATGGACATGCGCATGCCGGTGATGTCCGGGCTGGAGGCGCTGCAGGTGCTGTCGCGCCAGGAACAGCTGCCGCCGACCATCATCCTCACCACCTTCGACGACGACCAGCTGGTGCTGGCCGGGCTGAAGGCCGGTGCCAAGGGCTACCTGCTCAAGGACGTCACCCTGGCGCAGCTGGTCGGTGCCATCCGCACCGTGGCCGACGGCGGCTCGCTGGTGCAGCCGGCGGTGACCCAGCGCCTGCTGTCGGGCCTGGAGCACATGCGCAACGATTTCGTCAGCCTGGACCGCCCGGACCCGCTGACCGACCGCGAGACGGAGATCCTGCGGCTGATGGCCAGCGGTTTCTCCAACAAGGAGATCGCCAATTCGCTGGGGGTCGCCGAAGGGACCATCAAGAACCACGTGTCCAACATCCTGTCCAAGCTGGGGGTGCGCGACCGCACCCGCGCCGTGCTGAAGGCGTTCGAACTCCAGCTGGTCTGAAAAAAGCCTTTTACGACAAAGGCTTGGGAAGAAACCCGGGTGCCGGGCCAGAATGCCCCCCTACATCCAGGGGGGCCGGATGCGTTACTCTTAAAAATCTTTGTCCATACAAATACGCAGCCGGCACGGAAACCGGTGCGCCAATCCGATAACAATGCCTGCGAAGCCTGCTAGGATTGGCGCTTCGCTTCAATCAACCCGGCCGTGGGATCGGCCCCGGAGACTCTCTGAATGACCCGTATTATCGAGTTCCTGATCGCCTTGGGGATCGTGGCTGGCCTGTTCGTCATTATTGGCGTCTGTCTGCCGGGCGAGCGTCACATCACCGAAAGCATCGAGACCAACCGCAAGATGACGATCGTGTACGACACGGTCAACAGCCTGCGCCGCTTCAAGGACTGGAACCCGCTGGTTCTGCGCGATCCCGCCGTTGATCTGAAGCTGTCCGGCCCGGCCTCCGGCAAGGGTGCCACGCTCGACTTCTCCTCCAAGGACCTGGGCAACGGTTCCTGGAAGATCACCGAGTCGGAAGAAAACAAGCGCGTTGTGATCGCCATCGAAGACCCGACCAAGGGCCACGACAAGGTCACCACCTTCACCCTGGAGCCGACCGGCAAGGGCGGCCGTAACGTCAAGATCACCCAGGATTACTCGGTGAAGTACGGCTTCGACCTGTTCGGCCGCTACGCAGGCCTGTATGTCAGCCGCCAGATCGGCGACGACATCAAGATGGGTCTGTCGCGCATGGCGAACATGCTGGCCACCGTGCCGAACGTCGACTACCGCACTGCCGAAGCCCCGCTGACCGATCTGGCCATCGTGGAAGTGCCGGCCGAGGACCTGCTGGTCGTCAACGCCGGTAACGTCGATCGCGGCCAGGAGACGATCACCAAGTCCATCAAGGACAACGAAGAGTGGATCAAGCGCGTGATGGATGCCAATGGCCTCGAAGCCGCTGGCCCGTTCCGCATCATCACCACCGATTTCGGTGCTGAGAAGTACGCCTTCGACATCGCCCAGCCGGTGAAGAAGAAGGGTACCGAAGGCACCGGCGCTGAAGAACTGAGCGTCAAGATCGACGGTGGCGCACCGGTCAAGTACCAGCGCGTTGCTGCGCACCGTTCGGCCCACGCGGCCTACACCGGCCACATGGCTGGCCTGGACGTTGCCCGCAATGCCCTGCGTGCCTGGGCTGTGACCAACGGTTCGGAAGTGATCGATCGCCCGTACGAAACCTGGAAGGACGGTCTGGACAAGTCGTTCACCCCGGAAGGCACCTACGACATCTACTGGGCCGTCAAGTAAGCTTCGGCTGACCCATGTAATGTTGGATACGAAAACGCGCCGCTTTCTGCGGCGCGTTTTTTTTCATCTGCGCCCGGTGGGGCGCTGCGCAAGGAGCAGTGATGTTCAATCCGGAACGACGCGCGCGTAAGCCTTCCCTGCTGGCCTGCCTGGGCGCGCTGCTGGCGGCGGCCTCGATCGGCCTGTCCGCCTACGCCTCGCACGGCGTGGCCGAGCCGCTGGCCCAGCAGCATCTGAACATGGCCGCGCTGTATGCCTTCGCCCATGGTGCGGTGCTGCTGGCGCTGGGGCCGCGCGCACAGGGGGCCATCGCCCACCTGGGACTGTATGCGCTGCTGCTGGGTGTGCTGCTGTTCTCCGGCAGCCTGGCCGGCGCGGCGCTGTGGCAGTGGCCGACGCGGCTGGCACCGGTGGGTGGCACCACGTTGATGGCGGGCTGGGTGCTGCTGGCGTTCAATGCGCTGAGGCGCTGACGGCCGTTGCGACTACGGCCGCGTTGTAGAGCCGAGCCCACGCTCGGCTGCGTTTGATCGGGCCGGCGCAGCAGCCGAGCATGGGCTCGGCTCTACAGTGATCCGTTCCAGCACCAGTGCCACGGCTCGTAGACGATGCCGTGCGGGTTGTCGCGCGGGTAGCTCAGGCTGAAGCCATGGGTGCCGGCGTGCGCCTGCAGCCAGGCAAACGCGTCCGTCGCCTCGAAGGTTTCCTCGGCCGGCGCGTCGCCCGGCGTGCCGATGTCCAGCGCATGGCCGCTGTGGTGTTCGCTGAAACCCGGTGCCGCGTTGACCTTGAGGATGTCCGCCACGCCCAGGCCACGGGCCAGCTTCCGTTCGAAGATGCCCAGCTGGTAGGCGTGGCTGCGGAAGCCGGAGATCGCATCCAGTGCCACGCCGTCGCGCGCGGCGTGCAGGCGCATGCGCCGCCAGCCCTGCGCGGCGCCACGGCGCAGCCACAGCGGGCGGCCGAAGCGGTCACGACCGGCGAAATGCAGCACACACGGTTCGGCCTCCAGGGCCAGGCCGCTGTCCTGCGCATACTGCCCTGCATCCAGCCCCAGCTGCTGCAGGCGCTGCTGCAGGCCGGACAGCGGCAGCCACTGCGCCTCCAGGTGCGCCGCAAACGGGCGCGCGTCGGCGCCGCCCTCCAGCAGCGCCAGCGCTTCGTCCACGCCGGGTTCGCGCGGCAGGTGCGGCACCAGTGAGTGCACGCCCTGTGGCAGCACCGCGGCCAGGTAGCGGCCATCGCGCTTGCGCCGCAGCACCCAGCGCGCACGCGCCAGCAGGCGCGCATCCAGGTTGCTGCGCGCACGCAGCAGGGCGGCCGGCCACAGTTCCACGGCCTCGGTGTTGATCAGCAGGGGGGCGCGACGGTGCATGCCCGCAGCTTACTGCGGTGGCGCGGTCGCAGCCACCTTGCGCAGTGCGTCCAGCAGGGCCTGCGGCCGGTCCAGGCTGAGCAGCAGGGTGCTGCCGCCGCGCACCGGAATCACCAGCGTGTGCTGGCGGTCGGTGACCAGGGCAAAGCCCTTGCTGCCTCCCTGCAGTCGCAAGTGCCCCGAATAGAAGCCCGGCATCGAGTAGCCGTTGGTCTTCAGGCGCAGGCCATAGCGGCGGTCACGACTGAGGTCGACCACTTCGGCCTCATCCAGCTGCATCTGCGCGACCGGCGTACGACGCCGGTACAGCGTCGAGCGCACGTCCAGCACATCCCCGTCCAGGCTGACCCGGCGGCGGAAGAACGTGGCGCCCAGGCCGGCACCGATCAGCACCAGCGTTGCCAGGCTCCAGGCCGCGCTGCCCCACATCCGGAAGAACGGCGGCGACAGGGTGATCTCCATCCATGGCGCATCGGCCGGCGCGTCCTTCAGTTCGGCGCAGACACAGAGGGCGAAGACCACCAGCACCGGACCGAGGATCCACAGCACGCACAGCGGCGAACTTTCGGCAACGTCGAACGTGCGTGGATCGCTGCCGCTCATCGCTGCGCCTCCACCCAGCGCGCCACGTCGGCAATCAGCGCTGCGTCGACATGCCCGGGCTGCGCGTACTCCTTCAGCGAGCTGGGGCCGCTGCCGGCCACGCCGATATGGTTCAGGGCCGGGTAGGCCTGCCACTGCACATCCCTGCGGCCCTGCAGCGCCTGCTTCCACAGCTGCCAATCGGCGTCGGGCACCTGGAAATCGCGACCGCCGTGCAGCATCAGCAGGGGCTTGTGCAGCGCCTTGGCATCGCCACGTGCGTTGACCGCTTCGATGCTCTTCCAGAACGTCTGCGGCACGCCCAGCGGCAGTTCGCTGGCGGCGACCGGGGCGCTGCCGCGGGCAGCGGCGATCTGCGCGTCGAGCCGGTCCAGGAACGCCTGTTCCGGCGCGCTGATGTCACCGTCCAGGCCGAGCAGGTAGCGGTTCTGCTCGGGCAGCAGGTCCAGCAGGGTGCGTGCCGGTGCCGCCCACAGGATCGCGCCACGCGCCTGCGGCCAGCGGCTGGCGATGCGCGGGGCGAGCATGCCGCCTTGGCTGTGGCCGAGCACGAAGACACGGCGGCCATCGATGCGCGGATCGGCGGCGAGTGCGGCAAGGGCCGCAACGGCGTCGTCGGTGGTTTCATCATCGACGGTGAAGCTGCCGCCGCGGAAATCCTGCGGGTGGGCAAAGGTGCGCTTGTCGTAGCGCAGCACGGCGATGCCCTGTGCGGCCAGGCCGCGTGCGATGTCCAGGAACGGGCGGCTGGCACCGATGGTTTCGTCACGGTCCTGAGGGCCCGAGCCATGCACCAGTACCACGGCCGGGAACGGGCCCTTGCCCTTGGGCAGGGCCAGCGTGCCCGGCAATGCGCCGCGCGCCTGCGGCACGCTGAAATCCGCCTCGCTGTAGTTCGCGTCGGCCGGCGGCGGCGCTGCCTTGGCTGCCGGGGCAGGGCGCAGCAGCAGGCCGGCCACCTTGTCCTGCGCGTCCACCGCAACCTGCGCGATCACTGCGCCGCTGGCGAACTGCAGCGGCACTTCCACCAGGTGCATGCCCTGCTGCTCGCTGCTGTGGGCGGTGCCACGCTGCTTCAGTTCACCCAGCGACTGCCACAGCCCCTGCAGCTTTTCGGCCGGCACGGCGCTGGCCATCTTCGGGGTAAACATCGCTTCGGCCTCGGCGATGCGCCCGGCCTGCAGGTGGTCCAGCAGCTGCGTGGCGACCTGCTGCGGCTCGGCGGCCAGGGCGCCGCCGCTGAAGGCGGCCAGTGCGACGGCGAACAGGGTGGGGCGCAGGCGCATGGTCACTGCTCCTTCTTGAAGACCAGCATGGCCGGGCGCATCGGCGCCGGGATGATGATGTTGACCAGTTCCCAGCCGAGCTGGCCCTGGCGGTTCAGCTCAGCCTGGATGTCCTCCGGCTTCTGCAGGCCCATCAGCGACGTTTTGACTTCGACAGTCAGGTAGCTCCAACGCTTGCTCATTCCTTGTCCTCCGACGATGGCTTGGGTTTCGGCAGGCGTCCTGCCTTGCGCAGGGCGTCGCGCAGCACGTATTCGATCTGCGCGTTGAGGCTGCGCAACTCGTCGTCAGCCCAGCGCTGCGCGGCGGCCAGGACATCGGCGTTGATACGCAGCGGATAGGCTTTCTTCTCACTCATGCAAGCTCCTGGCGGGGCGGTGGGGCGCCCCGTTGCGAGGTTCAGTACAGCGAACCAGCGTTGACGATCGGCTGGGTGCCACGGTCCGAGCACAGCACGGTCAACAGGTTGCTGACCATGTGTGCCTTGCGCTCCTCATCCAGCTGCACAACGCCGTTCTTCTGCAGTTCGGCCAGGGCCATCTCGACCATGCCCACCGCGCCGGCGACGATGCGGGTGCGGGCGGCGATGACCGCGTTGGCCTGCTGGCGCTGCAGCATCGCCTGGGCGATTTCGGCGGCGTAGGCGAGGTGGCTGATGCGCGCGTCGATCACCTGCACGCCGGCATCGGCCAGGCGCTCGGCCAGCTCGTTCTTCAGGTGCAGGGAAATCTCGCTGGCGTGGCTGCGCAGGGCCAGCTGTCCTTCTTCATGCTGGTCGTAGGGGTAGCTGGTGGCCATCGCGCGCAGCGCCGATTCGGACTGGATGTGCACGAAGCTTTCGTAGTCGTCCACGTTGTAGACCGCCTCGGAGGCATCGATCACCTGCCAGACGATCACCGCAGCGATCTCGATCGGGCTGCCGTCCAGCTCGTTGACCTTCAGCTTGCCGCTTTCGAAGTTGCGCACGCGCTGGCTGACCCGGCGCTTGCTGTAGAAGGGGTTGTTCCAGCGCAGGCCGTTGTCCTTGACGGTACCCACGTACTTGCCGAACAGGCTCAGCACGGCGGCCTGGTTGGGCTGCACGGTGTAGAGGCCGGCCATGGCGAACAGCGCCAGCGCGCCGATCAGCAGCCCGCCGAACAGCATCAGCAGGTTGGGCGAGCCGGTGCTGGCCTTGGCCGCGATGCCGAGCACGAACAGCGCGCCGCCTGCCAGTACGACCAGCAGGGCGAGGGCCAGCATGCCCAGGCCGTTGGGGGAGGAGAGCGACTTCTCTTTCATGGCGGTACGTCCTTGAGGGTTCGATGAGAAGATATCAAATTGATATCAGCCCGCAAGTGCCGTTCGTCGGCTGGCCGGGGGTAGACCGGCTAGAATGCCCACCCGCCTTCACATCGCTGCCGGACCCCCGCCATGGCCAAGCTTGGAACCCCGTTGTCCCCCTCCGCTACCCGCGTACTGCTGCTGGGTTCGGGCGAACTTGGCAAGGAAGTGGCCATCGAACTGCAGCGCCTGGGCGTGGAAGTGATTGCCGCCGACCGCTATGCCGATGCGCCGGCGATGCAGGTCGCGCACCGCTCGCACGTGATCGACATGCTCGATGCGATGGCGCTGCGTGCGCTGATCGCCCAGGAGCAGCCGCACCTGGTGGTGCCGGAAATCGAAGCCATCCACACCGAAACCCTGGTCCAGCTGGAACAGGAGCAGGGCCTGCGGGTGATCCCGACCGCGCGCGCTGCACGCCTGACCATGGACCGTGAAGGCATCCGCCGCCTGGCTGCCGAAACCCTGGGCCTGCCGACCTCGCCGTACCGCTTCGTCGATACCGAAGCCGAGTACCGCGCCGCCGTGGCCGCCATCGGCCTGCCGTGCGTGGTCAAGCCGGTGATGTCCTCCTCGGGCAAGGGCCAGAGCACCCTGCGCAGCGAGGCGGACATCGCCCCGGCGTGGGACTACGCGCAGACCGGTGGCCGCGCCGGTGCCGGCCGCTGCATCGTCGAAGGATTCATCGACTTCGATTACGAGATCACCCTGCTGACCGTGCGCCACGCCGGCGGCACCTCGTTCTGCGCGCCGATCGGCCATCTGCAGAAGGACGGCGACTACCGCGAAAGCTGGCAGCCGCAGCCGATGTCCAGCGCCGCGCTGGCGCGTGCCGAAGAGATTTCGCGCGCGATCACCGACGACCTCGGTGGCTGGGGCCTGTTCGGCGTTGAGCTGTTCGTGAAGGGCGACGAGGTGTGGTTCAGCGAAGTGTCGCCGCGCCCGCACGACACCGGCCTGGTCACCCTGGTCTCGCAGGAACTGAGCGAATTCGCCCTGCATGCACGCGCCATCCTTGGCCTGCCGATTCCGGTGATCCGCCAGAGCGGCCCGTCGGCCTCGTGCGCGCTGTTGGCGCATGGCGAGGGCGTGCCGTACTTCAACAACGTGGCCGCCGCGCTGCAGGTGCCGGATACCGCCGTGCGCCTGTTCGGCAAGCCGAGCGTGCATGGCCACCGCCGCGTGGGCGTGACCCTGGCGCGCGCGGAAACCATCGACGAAGCGCGTTCGATCGCACGGGATGCCGCCGAAGCCATCGGCGTCGAACTGCGCCCGTAAAACGGTAGCGGCCGGGCCGGCCCCGCGGGCGCCCCGCGGGGGGGGACGGGGGGGGCCCGGGGT
>NZ_JACVTT010000045.1:0-35177 GCF_016624665.1 Stenotrophomonas sp. S39
CCCCCCCCCCCCCCCCCCCCCCCCCCCCCCCCCCCCCCCCGGCCCCCCCCCGGGGGGGGGGCCCCCACCGCACCCAGTAGAGCCACGCCAGGCGTGGCTGCCCTGATATCGCGCGGGCCTCAGCCCTCGCGTGCGATCGCGCGCCAGCCGATGTCGGTGCGGTGGAACTCGTTGGCCCACGTCACCTTGGCCACGCCGGCATAGGCATTGGCCTGCGCGTCGCGCACGCTGTCGCCCAGCGCGGCCACGCACAGCACGCGGCCGCCGGCGCTGAGCACCTGGCCCTGTGCATCCAGCGTGGTGCCGGCATGGAACACCTTGGCATTGGCGGGCACGGCGTCCAGGCCGGAGATCACGTCACCGGTGATCGGCGCTTCCGGGTAAGGCTTTGCGGCCAGCACCACGCCCAGCGACGGACGTGGATCCCACTGCGCGTCCACCTGGTCCAGGCGGCCATCGATGGCCGCTTCCACCAGGTCCACCAGGTCCGACTGCAGGCGCAGCATCACCGGCTGGGTTTCCGGGTCGCCGAAGCGCACGTTGAACTCGATCACCTTCGGCGCGCCGCTGGCATCGATCATCAGGCCGGCATAGAGGAAGCCGGTGAACGGGATGCCATCGGCGATCATGCCCTGCACGGTCGGGTTGACGACCTCGCGCATCACCCGGGCATGCACTTCCGGGGTCACCACCGGCGCAGGCGAGTAGGCGCCCATGCCGCCGGTGTTCGGGCCGGTATCGCCGTCGCCCACGCGCTTGTGGTCCTGCGAGGTGGCCATCGGCAGCGCGTGCACGCCATCGACCATCGAAATGAAGCTGGCTTCCTCGCCATCGAGGAATTCCTCGATGACCACGCGCGCGCCGGCGTCGCCAAAGGCGTTGCCCGAGAGCATGTCACGCACCGCATCCTCGGCCTCGGCCTGGGTCATCGCCACGATCACGCCCTTGCCAGCGGCCAGGCCATCGGCCTTGACCACGATCGGTGCGCCCTTCTCGCGGATGTAGGCCAGCGCAGCGTCCACCTCGGTGTGCACGGCATAGAACGCGGTGGGGATGTTGTGGCGGGCCAGGAAATCCTTGGCGTACGCCTTGCTGCCTTCCAGCTGCGCGGCGGCGGCGGTCGGCCCGAAGATGCGCAGGCCGGCGGCGCGGAAACGATCGACCACGCCGGCCACCAGCGGCACTTCCGGGCCAACCACGGTCAGCGCCACGCCTTCGGCCTGGGCCAGCGCCAGCAGGCCGTCGATGTCGGTCACCTTCACCGCCACGTTGCGGCACTTGTCTTCGGTGGCGGTGCCGGCATTGCCGGGCGCCACGATCACTTCGGTGACACGGGAGGACTGGGCCAGCTTCCATGCCAGGGCGTGTTCGCGGCCGCCAGAGCCGATGACAAGTACGTTCATCACGAGATTCCAGATTGCGTGGGAAGGGAAGGGCGATGTCCCCGGCGGCGCGCGTGGTTCACTCGCAGCCCTCGCGTTGCAGCGCGTCGGGGAAGGAATAGGTCCAGGTCTTCGGGTCCAGCGTGAAGCGGTGCGTGCGGCGCACGTTGTTGCCGCCACAGCTGCTGCCGGTTTCCTCGATCAGCAGCGGCCAGATGCGCGCGCTGCGGTTGCTGTCGTCCATGCGCAGTTCGAAGTCGAAGTCGAACATGCGGGTGCGGCAGTCTTCGGCCTGTTCGGCGTCGTCGCAGTCGTAGGCTGCGGTGTTGTCGATGTGGCTGCGCACGCTGCCCGCGTCCAGCAGCCCGTTCGGGCCGGGCAGGATGAAGCTCTGCGTCTGCAGCGAGTAGCCCTGGCCGTACCAGCCGCTGACGTTGCGGAAGCCGTAGAAATCGCTGCCGAAGCGCAGGATCTCGACGCTGCCCGGGCGGCCGCTGCTGCCGTAGGTGCCGCCGGTCAGCTCGGCCGCCACCTCGAAGCTGTCGGCGGCCGGGCGCAGCACGTAGAAGTCGATGGTGCCCGCGTCGGCATGGCCGGCGTCGGCCACTTCGCCGCACACCGCCAGCAGCTGCTGCCAGCTGTCACCGTTCACCACCGGCTGCTCGGCGCACACCGCCCAGTCCACCGGGCGGCTGTCACCGTCCTGCGCCCAGCTGCCGCGCCAGTCGCCGGACAGTTGCGCGTCCTTGCCGTAGCGCGCCGTCAGGAAGGCCTGCAGGCGCGCGGTACGGCTGGCATGCCCGGCCGCTGCGGTGCTGCCCGCGGCGGGCGTCTCTGCGTGCGGGGCAGTGGCGGGTGCCGGCTGGGCGGCCGGCTTGCAGCCGGCCAGCAGGACCGCGCCCAGCAGGGCGGGCAGGAGCAGGGGTTTGATCGAAACTGCGGACATCCGTGTCGCTCCAGGATCAGTGGCGGAAGTGGCGAACGCCGGTGAACACCATGGCCAGGCCATGTTCGTCGGCGGCGGCGATCACTTCGGCGTCGCGCATCGAACCGCCCGGCTGGATGACCGCCTTGATGCCGGCGGCCGCTGCGGCATCGATGCCGTCGCGGAACGGGAAGAACGCATCGGAGGCCATCACCGAACCTTCCACCACCAGGTTTGCATCGGCCGCCTTGATGCCGGCGATGCGCGCGGAATAGACGCGGCTCATCTGCCCGGCGCCGACGCCGATCGTGCGGTTGTCCTTGGCATAGACGATCGCATTGGACTTCACGAACTTGGCCACCTTCCAGGCGAACAGCAGGTCGGTGAACTGCTTGTCGGTCGGCGCCAGCTTGCTGACCACCTTCAGTTCGTCGCGGGTCATGCCGCGGTTGTCCGACGACTGCAGCAGCAGGCCCGAGCCCACGCGCTTGCTGTCGAAGTTGTTCAGGCCATCACCGTGCGGGATGCGCAGCACGCGCACGTTGGCCTTCTTCTGCGCGTATTCCAGCGCGGCCGGCTCGTAGTCCGGGGCGATCAGCACTTCGACGAACTGGCGGTCGAGGATGACCTTCGCAGTGGCCGCGTCGAGCGGCTTGTTGAAGGCGATGATGCCGCCGAAGGCGCTGGTCGGGTCGGTGGCGTAGGCCAGCTCGTAGGCATCGCCGTTGCCGGCACCGACGGCCACGCCGCACGGGTTGGCATGCTTGACGATGACGCAGGCCGGCGCATCGAACTGGCGCACGCATTCCCACGCCGCATCGGCATCGGCCAGGTTGTTGTAGCTCAGTTCCTTGCCCTGCAGCTGCTGGAACGTGGCCAGGGTGCCCGGCACCGGGTACAGGTCGCGATAGAACGCGCCGCTCTGGTGCGGGTTCTCGCCGTAGCGCAGGTCCATCACCTTCACGAAGGTGGAGTTCATCTGCGCCGGGTACTCGGCACGGGCCGGCACGGCGGCATCGGTGGCGGTGACCGCCGACAGGTAGTTGCTGATCGCCGCGTCGTACTGGGCGACGCGGTTGAACGCCGCCACCGAGAACGCGAAGCGGGTGCTGGCCGACAGCTGGCCGTTGTTGGCCTCCAGCGAGGCCAGCAGTTCGGCGTACTGCGACGGGTCGGTGGCCACCGCCACGCGGGCGAAGTTCTTGGCCGCCGAGCGCAGCATGGCCGGGCCGCCGATGTCGATGTTCTCCACCGCGTCGGCCAGGGTGCAGTCGGCCTTGGCGGTGACCGATTCGAACGGATACAGGTTCAGCACCAGCAGGTCGATGGCGCCGATGCCGTGCTCGGCCATCACCGCGTCATCCAGGCCCGAACGGCCGAGCAGGCCGCCGTGCACCATCGGATGCAGGGTCTTGACCCGGCCATCCATCATTTCCGGGAAACCGGTGACGTCGGCCACGTCCTTCACGGCCAGGCCCATGTCGCGAATGGCCTTGGCGGTGCCGCCGGTGGACAGCAGCTCCACGCCGCGTGCAGCCAGCGCGGTGGCCAGCTCGGCCAGGCCGGTCTTGTCGGAAACGGAGAGGAGGGCCCGACGGACGGGCAACAGATCAGCAGTCATGGGGACAGGGCAATCGGCAGCGGAGCGGGGCCGATATTGTAGTTCGTGGGGGCCGGTGGCGGGCGCTGTCGGCGCGCTTTGCTGGCCCCGGCAGGGGAAAACGGCCTGCATCGGCATGCCGGGCTGAACACGCCATGGGGTAGGCTATGCCGGAACTGCCAAGGAGTTGCGGGTTCAGATCGTGTCGATCTATGCATTGAAAGGACGTTTCCAGGACCTCTTGCGTCCGGCCGTGCGCGGGCTCTACCGCCTCGGCATCACCGCCAACACGGTGACCGTGGCCGCCGCCGTGGTCTCGCTGCTGGTGGCCGCCGCAGTGTGGTGCTGCGCGCCCGCGCAGCCGCTGCTGTACCTGCTGCTGCCGCTGTGGATGCTGCTGCGCATGGCGCTCAACGCCGTGGACGGCATGCTCGCCCGCGAGTTCGGCCAGCAGTCGAAGCTGGGCGCCTACCTGAACGAGTTGTGCGATGTGATCGCCGATGCGGCGCTGTACCTGAGCCTGCTCAGCGTGCCGGGCGTGCGCCCCGAGGCGCTGTGGCTGCTGGCCTGGACCGCGGCGCTGAGCGAATACGCCGGCGTACTGGGGCTGATGGTCGGTGCCAGCCGCCGCTATGACGGCCCGATGGGCAAGAGCGACCGCGCCTTCGTGATCGGTGCGCTGGGCCTGCTGCTGGCGTTCGGGTGGGTTGGCGCGATGACGGTCACTGGCGTGGCTGCGGCCATGGCCGCACTGTGCGTGCTGACGATGATCAACCGCGTCCGCCGCGGGCTGCAGGAAGCGGCGCTTCCGCCGCAGTAATCAACTACAAACCAAAAAGACAATCTGGAGATTGCATGCGTCAGGCGCAGGAGCGGGAATTCCACAGCTTCGACCAGGTACCGCTGTTCTACCGGTACTGGGCGAGCACCACGACCACCACGCCGGCCAGGGCCATCGTGCTGCTGCATCGCGGCCACGAACATTCCGGGCGGGTCACCCACCTGGTCGATGAGCTGGACCTGCCCGACACCGCCTTCTTCGCCTGGGATGCACGTGGCAACGGCCGTTCGCCGGGCGCGCGCGGTGATGCCCCGGGTTTCCCGGCGCTGGTGCGCGACCTGGACAGCTTCATCGCCCACATCGGTGCCGAGCATGGCATCGCGGTGGAGGACATCGTGGTGATCGCGCAGAGCGTGGGCGCCGTGGTTGCCGCCACCTGGGTGCATGACTACGCGCCGCGCCTGCGCGCACTGGTGATGGCTTCGCCGGCGTTCAAGGTGAAGCTGTACGTGCCGTTCGCACGGGCGGGGCTGGGCCTGATGCAGAAGCTGCGCGGCAACTTCTTCGTCAACAGCTACGTCAAGCCGCAGTGGCTGACCCACGATCCGGCGCGGGTGGAAAGCTACCGCACCGACCCGCTGATCACCCGGCCGATCTCGGTGCGCGTGCTGCTGGGCCTGTACGAGGCCGCCGACCGCATCGTCGCCGATGCGCAGGCGATCAGCGTGCCGGTGCAGCTGCTGGTGTCCGGCTCGGATTTCGTCGTGCACCGTGGCCCGCAGGACCGCTTCTACGAGCGCCTGTCCAGCCCGATCAAGGAGCGCGTGCACCTGCCGGGCTTCTTCCATGACACGCTGGGCGAACGTGATCGCGCGCCGGCACTGGCGCGCATCCGCAGCTTCATCCAGGCGCGCTTCGCCGAACCGCTGCGCGAGCTGTCGCGCCGCGATGCGCACCGCCATGGGCCGACCTTCGAAGAGTCGGAGATCCTGGCCTGGCCGCCGGAGCGCAACAGCCTGGCCGACCTGCGCTGGCGCGTGGTGCGTGGTGGCCTGCGGGTCGGCGGCACGCTCTCCGAGGGCATCGCCCTGGGCCTGCAGACCGGCTTCGATTCGGGCAGCACGCTGGATTACATCTACCGCGACGAAGCACGCGGCAAGGGCCCGCTGGGGCGCATGGTCGACCGCAACTATCTGGATGCGATCGGCTGGCGCGGCATCCGCATCCGCGGCCAGCACCTGCAGGAACTGCTGCGCGATGCCGCCCAGCGCCTGCGCGGGCAGGGCACGCCGGTGCGCGTGCTGGACGTGGCGGCCGGCCATGGCCGCTACGTGCTGGAAGCGCTGGGCCAGGGCGAGCAGCGCGCCGAACGCATCGTGCTGCGTGATTTCAGCGCGTTGAACGTGACCCAGGGCCAGGCCTTGATCGAGCGCCTCGGCGCGGCCGACATCGCCCGCTTCGAACAGGGCGATGCGTTCGACCCGGCACAGCTGGCGCAGGTCGACCCGGCGCCGACGCTGGCGGTGGTGTCGGGCCTGTACGAACTGTTCCCCGACAACGATGCGGTGCTGCGTTCGCTGCAGGGCATCGCCGCGACCGTGCCGGTGGGCGGCTACCTGGCCTATACCGGCCAGCCCTGGCACCCGCAGCTGGAATTCATCGCCCGCGCGCTGACCAGCCACCGCGGTGGTGCGGCGTGGGTGATGCGCCGTCGTACCCAGCAGGAAATGGATGAGCTGGTGCGCCTGGCCGGTTTCGAGAAGGTGGCCCAGCGCATCGACGAGTTCGGCATCTTCACCGTGTCGCTGGCGCGCCGGACCGCGTGATGGCGACGCTGGCTGCCACCCCGCTGGCCGCGGCAGGGCGCCCCTGGCGGCGCGCCCTGCTGTGGCTGGTGCTGCTGGGTCCGTTCTTCTTCGCCAGCTATGGCTTCGCCAACTGGATGGCCGGGCGCCACGCCGTGCTGCCGGTGATGGCGTTCGCCTGGGAATCGCACATTCCGTTCGTGCCGTGGACGATCGTGCCGTACTGGTCGATCGACCTGTTCTACGCGATCTCGTTCTTCCTGTGCCGGCAGCGCCTCGAGCTGGACCGGCACGCGCTGCGGCTGTTCAGTGCGCAGCTGATCGCGGTGGCCTGCTTCCTGCTGTGGCCGCTGCGCTTCAGCTTTGAACGGCCGGAGATTGGCGGCGTGTTCGGCTGGCTGTTCGATGTGCTGCTGGGTTTCGACAAGCCGTTCAACCAGGCGCCGTCGCTGCACATCGTGCTGCTCATCGTGCTGTGGGTGAAGTACGCGCAGTACCTGCAGGGCGCATGGCGCTGGCTGCTGCACGCGTGGGCGCTGCTGATCGGTGTTTCGGTGCTGACCACCTTCCAGCACCACTTCATCGATGTGCCTACGGGCCTGCTGGCCGGCTGGCTGTGCGTGTGGCTGTGGCCGGAGCAGGGCACCCCGCCACTGCGCGCCTGGCGCATGGCACGCGCGCCGAAGCGGTGGCGCCTGGCGTCGTTCTATCTGCTGGGCGCGGCGGCGCTGCTGGTGCCGGTGCTGCTGCTGGGGGGCGCGGCGCTGTGGCTGCTTTGGCCGGTGGTGTCGCTGCTGCTGGTGGCGCTGGCCTATGCCGGGCTGGGCACGGCGGTGTTCCAGAAGCGCGCCGATGGGCGGCTGACCATGGCCGCGCGCTGGCTGCTGGCACCTTACCTGGCGGCGGCCTGGATCAATTCGCGGCTGTGGACGCGAGGTGCGCCGCAGCCGGTGGAGGTGGCCGGCGGGGTGTGGCTGGGACGCATTCCCTGCGCGGCACTGCCTGCCCCGTTGCGCGGCGTGGTCGATACCTGCGCCGAACTGTCCTGCCACGCGCCGGGCGCGGGCTATGCCAGCGTGCCGATGCTGGACCTGGTGGTGCCGTCTCCCGCGCAGCTGGCTGAAGCTGCCGATGCGATCGAGCGCCTGCGCGCGCACGGGCCGCTGCTGGTGTGCTGCGCGCTGGGCTACTCGCGCAGCGCGGCCAGCGTAGCCACCTGGCTGCTGCGGACCGGGCGGGTCTGCAGCGCCGCCGAGGCCGTGGCCCGGGTGCGTGCTGCGCGGCCGTCCATCGTCCTGCATGACGTTCATCTACAGGCCATCGCGGCCGCCGCCGCACCGGAGAGCACCGCATGAGCACCGCTGCCGATCTGCCGATGATGCACCTGCTGCTGCGCCAGGGCCGGCTGCCCGCCGCGCTGTCACTGGGCCTGCTGCTGGTGGCGCTGTTGCTGCTGGGGGTGGAGCCTGGGCTGGCGATGTTCGCCGCCGGCCTGCTGCTGCTGAGCGTGGCAGTGGGCGTGGTGCAGGCGTATTACGCGGTTCGGGTGCAGCTGGACGCCAGCCTGCTGCAGCTGCTGCTGCGCGAGCACCTGCAGGGTGATGCCGCCGCCGAGCGGGTGGACGCGGCCCTGCACACCGCCGGCCTGCGTCGCCGCGATGCGCAGGCGCCCGTGCGCGGCTGGGAGGCACGCTGGATCGGCATGCGCCGCCTGCTGGTGCGCCAGTACGTGGCCACGCTGCTGCAGTTTTCGGTGCTGCTGCTGGCCGTGCTGTGGCCGCAGACCTGAGCGGAGGTGTCGATGTTTGCTGAACTGATCGCCCGTGCCTGCAGTGGCGCGATCCATGTAGTGACCGGGGCGCGCGCGCTGTGGATCGGCTGTGCGCCGTCCAGCGAGCACCGCGTGTATTACGGCAACCACGCCAGCCATGGCGATTTCGTGCTGATCTGGTCGTCGATGCCGCCGGCACTGCGGCGCCAGGTGCGGCCGGTGGCTGCTGCCGAGTACTGGCAGGGCGATGCGCTGCGCCGCTACCTGATCGATGCGGTGTTCAACGGCGTGCTGGTCGAGCGCGATGCTGCGCGCCGCCAGCAGGATCCGTTGCAGGGGCTGCGCGATGCGGTGGACGAGGGATGCTCGTTGATCCTGTTCCCCGAAGGCACGCGCAACATCGGTGATGAACCGCTGCTGCCGTTCAAGAGTGGCATCTATCATCTGGCGCGGCAGCGCCCGGAACTGGAGTTCGTACCGGTGTGGATCGACAACCTCAAGCGGGTGATGCCCAAGGGGCGTTTCCTGCCGCTGCCGCTGCTGTGCACGGCCACGTTCGGCACGCCGCTGCGGTTGCAGGCCGATGAGGACAAGGCGGCGTTCCTGGCGCGCAGCCGGCAGGCGCTGCTGGACCTGGCACCGAACGGAGGCCGCGCATGAGTTTCCTGCTGGATGTCTCCGGTGATCTGGCCACGCAGAGCGTGGGCCAGCAGACCGGCCTGCTGTTTGCCGGTGTCGGCGCGGTGCTGGTGCTGGCCACGCTGGTGTCCGAAACCCTGCGTTGGCGCCAGCGCGGCAATCCCAGTGCGGTCATCGCCAATCTCGTTTCGCGCATCCGCGCGTGGTGGGTGATGGCGATCGTGGTCGGCGGTGCGCTGCTGTTCGGCCGCGCCGGGGTGATCGTGCTGTTCGCCATCATCTCGCTGTTCGCGCTGCGCGAATTCATCACCCTGGCGCCGACCCGCTCGGGTGACTACTACGCGCTGCTGGCGGCGTTCTACATCGTGCTGCCGTGGCAGTACTACCTGGTGTGGATCGACTGGTACGGCATGTACACGCTGCTGATTCCGGTCTACGCGTTCCTGTTCCTGCCGATCCTGTCGACCATCGGTGGTGACACCACGCACTACCTGGAGCGTACGGCCAAGGTGCAGTGGGGGCTGATGATCTGCGTGTTCTGCATCTCGCACGTGCCGCTGCTGCTGAACCTGCACGTGCCCGGCCACGATCCGTCGCGCAACGTACTGCTGTTCGCCTTCCTGGTGATCGTGGTGCAGTCCTCCGACGTGCTTCAGTACATCTGGGGCAAGCTGCTGGGCAAGCGCCTGATCGCGCCGAAGCTGTCGCCGTCGAAGACGGTGGAAGGATTCGTGGGCGGCGTGCTGAGTGCCAGCGCGCTGGGTGCGGCGCTGTGGTGGATCACCCCGTTCACGCCGCTGCAGGCGTTCGGGCTGTCGCTGCTGATCAACCTGATGGGATTCTGGGGTGGCCTGGTGATGTCGGCGATCAAGCGCGACCGCGGCATCAAGGATTGGGGCCACATGATCGAGGGCCATGGCGGCATGCTCGACCGGCTGGACTCGGTGTGCTTCGCCGCGCCGGTGTTCTTCCATGTGGTGCGGTATTACTGGAAGGCCGGTGGCGTGGGCTGATCAGCCCGGGGGCGCATCCCTTCGCACAGCGAAGGGCTCTGACCCTGATCGCGATTCCGTCGGGCGTTCATCCACGCATGGCGTGGATCTACAGGCGGGCGGCGGGTGATCAAGCCGGGGTCGGATCCCTTCGCACGGCGAAGGGCTCTGACCCTGATCGTGATTTCGTCGGGCGTTCATCCACGCATGGCGTGGATCTACCGGCCGGTGGGGTGGGCTGATCGTGCCGGGCGTTCATCCACGCATGGCGTGGATCTACCGGGCGGGCATCGGTAGCGCCGGGCCATGCCCGGCGGCGCGCGCTTACGCGCTGATGCCGTATTCCTTCAGCTTCTTGCGCAGGGTCGCGCGGTGGATGCCCAGCATCGCGGCGGCGCGGCTCTGGTTGCCTTCGCAGTGGTTGAGTACTTCCACGAACAGCGGAATCTCCATCTCGCGCAGCACGATCTCGTAGACATCGTCCGCGTCGCAGCCATCGAGGTCACGCAGGTAGCGGCGCACGGACTGGGCGACGTGTTCACGCAGCGGTGGCCGGGCAGCGCCACGACTGTTGTCAGGACGAGAAAGGACAGCGTTCAAGGGGGTTCCCGATTCGGTGGCCCGTGCGCGCGGAGCGCGCGGCCGGACGAGGTGGAGGCGGCCAGTCTAGCGCGAGCGTGCCCGACCTGCCACGGCTGGACGCCTTCGTCCCGATCAAAGGAACTCGAAGGTGAATGCGACCGTGGAGGCTGCCGGCTCCTGCACACGGAAGGCGATGCGGGCGCTCTGCCCCGGTTCCAGCAGTGCCGCGCCCGGGTTTTCGCCCAGGTACTGCGCGGGCGGGAACACACCGGTGCCGATCACCCGGCCATCGGCATCGGCCAATGACAGGCGCAGGTCGGGCCATGCCTGCGCCCAGCGCGCATCATTGCGGATGCTGGCCTGCACCTGCAGTACGCCGGCCTGCCCGGGCAACGGGCGGATCTCGCGGCTGGTCATGGTCAATGCAGTCGGTTCGCGCCATGTGGGCAGGCTGCAGCGCAGGACGCCGCACAGCGCACTGAGCCATGGGCGGTGGCCGGCATCGGCCGCCAATCGCGTTCTGTCGGCCAGCACGCTCTGCAGCACCAGCAGCAATGCCAGCACGGCTACCAGGGCCCAGTGCCAGCGCGGCGTCGGCAGGGCACGCGGGCGGGCGCCGAGGAAACTGGGTGCATCGCTTGCGGGTGTGACCGACGCAGGCGCGTCGATGCGGGAGGACGGTTCGATGACAGTGTCATCGGACTGTCGCGTCTGCGGCGGTGGCGGTGTGTCCACCACCGGTTCGGCCGGCAGTTCGAACGGCGCCGTCTGATCGTCGGTGGCATCCGTCGTGTCGTCAGCGGGGTCCTGCGCCTGCCCGGTCCCGGGCGGCGCATCGGCTCCCGGCGCGGAACGCAGGAAGGCGGCAAGCGGACGACGCGGCGGGTTCGGCTCGGACATGCTCAGGGCGCGGGCTCGGATCCAGCCGTCATTCAACCACGATCAGGCGCGGCGTACGCCGGTGATGCGCATCCAATCGCCATCCTGGGTGGCCTGCAGGTCGTCGAACCACGCGGCATAGCGTTGCAGCAGTTCGCCTTCCTGGCCATGCAGGATGCCCGACAGCGCGATGCGGCCACCGGCAGCAACGCGTGCGGCCAGCAGTTCGGCCAGCGCATCCAGCGCCGAGGCGAGGATGTTGGCGACCACGATCGGGTAGGTGGCCACCGGTTCGTCCTGCGGCAGGTAGACGTGCATGCGGGCCAGTTCGCCGTTGCGCTCGGCGTTGTCGGCGGTGGCGATCAGCGCCTGCGGGTCGTTGTCCACGCCGATGGCCTCGGCGGCGCCCAGCTTCAGCGCGGCCAGGGCGAGGATGCCCGAGCCACAGCCGAAGTCGAGCACGCGCTGGCCCTGCAGCACGCCATTCACGGCCAGCTGGTCCAGCCAGCGCAGGCACAGCGCGGTGGTCGGGTGGGTACCCGAACCGAAGGCCAGGCCCGGGTCCAGGCGCACCACGGCGGCGTCGGCGGCCTGCGCGGCCTCCGGCAGCTCATGGTTCCACGGCACGATCCAGGTGCGGCTGCCGAAATCCATCGGCTGGAACTGGTCCAGCCAGGCGCGTTCCCAGTCTTCGTCCTCGACCGCGCGGAAGCTGCCGCCGGTCCAGTCCAGTTCCGGGTCGAACGCCTCCAGCGCAGCCAGCAGCAGCAGCGCGTTGCTGTCGGCCGGGAACAGCGCGCTCAGCACCAGGGTGTCCCACAGCGGCGTCTCGCCCACGCCCGGCTCGAGGATGGCCTGCTCGTTGCTGGTGTCGGCCTCGGCATCGAGCAGGGTGACCGCCAGCGCGCCCACGTCCTCCAGCGCGTTTTCATAGCGGGGCTGGGTGGCTTCGGTGCAGCGCAGGGTCAGTTCCAGGAACGGCATGGCGGTGGGGGCAATCGCGGGAAAGGGGGCCATGCTAGACCATCCGGCCGTCTCCGTATGCTCTGAGATGCCGACCCAGGCTGAACGAGACCGGTTCAGACATGCCTCCCGGGCCTTGCTAGACTTGGCGCTTTCCTGCCCGACGTGCCGTAACCGACCGCCGATGGCCCTCGCCCCGACCCTGAAAACCTGGTTGCTCGTGCTGCCGGCCGTGGCCGTGCTGGGCGTGGCCGGTTATCGGGCCAGCGGCCATGGCCATGCCGCGCAGGTGGATGTCGGCGAACCGTTGGCCGTATCGACGGCCACGGTGCAGGAAGCACTGGAGCCGGTGATGCCCGAGGCGCTCGCGCGCCGCCTGGCCGGCTTCGAGCGCAGCGCCGCATTGCCTTCGGGCCTGCCGCTGGATATCCGCGCCGACATCGAGGGCGAGACCGATCTGTTCGCCTACGCGCAGCGGCTGAAGGTGCAGGCCGAGCAGGGCAACCACGAAGCGCGCTGGATGCTCAGCCGGGTCTACGACTACTGCGCGCAGTATGCGGTCGACCCGGGTGGCTACCGCCTGGACAACAACGTGCTGGCTGGCCTGGGCCTGAGCGCGGCACCGGCGATGGTGCAGGCGCGCGAACGCGTGGCCCAGCGCTGCGGCGGTTTCGTGCCGGGTGACAAGCTGGGGCCGTCGCTGGTGTTCAACGAACGCCGCCGTGCAGCCCTGCAGGGCAACCTCGCCGCCGAAGCGGCGCTGTTCGCCGAGGGCGAGCCGCTGCACAGCAACGAGCAGTACCGCCGTGACCTGGTCGAACGCGTGCGTACCTCGCGCGATCCGGAGGCCTACATGGCTCTGGCGCCGGGCATGGGCACGCGCGCTGCCGGCGACAAGGCGCTGGTGGACATGGTGGCCGGTGAACAGCTCAGTGAGATGGCATGGCGGGTTGCGGCCTGCCAACTCGGCCTACCTTGTGGGGCCGACAGCGTGCTGATGAACAGTTACTGCGCGAACGGAGGGATCTGTTCGCAGGATGGGACACAGGATTTCCAGGATTTCGTGTATGACGCTGCGGTATCGCGGCAAGGTGCGGGGAAGATGAACGAATGGATCAAGCAATTGATTGGAAAGAGGAACGGGCAATGAATTACCGTCGATTCCTGCACGGGGCCAAGTTCTGGTTCTGGGTGGCGTTGTTTGTCGCGTATTCGGCTGGCGCCGTTGGCCTGCTGATGATCGACACCTACGAGGATCGCTACCGGCACCTTTCCAAGGTTGAACTGACCTCGGTGAAGGCGCAGGAAGACGTGCGCCGCGCCGGTGCCAGCCAGGTGGCCGCGGTGTACCGCGCGCAGAGCGGCGCGCCCTTCGCTGCGCTGCCGGCGGGCAGTACCTTCCAGGTGGTCTGGCCCGATGGTTCGACCGAAACGATGGTGATCATTGACCCGACCTCGCCCAATGGCGTGCGTCCGCTGGCCGATACGCAGATTCCTGCCGAAGTCGCCGACAAGCGCTGACACGATTCTGTAGAGCCGAGCCCACGCTCGGCTGCGCTTGCAGCAAGCCGAGCGTGGGCTCGGCTCTACAGGAAACAGGCAACAGAAAAGGGCGGGGAAATCCCCGCCCTTTTCGTGTCCAGCATCTGCCGCCGATCAGGTCAGCGCGATCGGCTTGTTCTTGCGCTCGGCCAGACGCTTTTCCAGGTAGTGGATGTTCTGCCCACCCGCCTGGAAGCCCTTGTCGCGCATGATGCGCTGCTGCAGGGCCACGTTGGTCTTGATGCCGTCCACCACCATTTCGCTCAGCGCCACCCGCATGCGGGCGATGGCGGTCTCGCGGTCCGGGCCGTGCACGATCAGCTTGCCGATCATCGAGTCGTAGTTCGACGGCACGCGGTAGCCACTGTAGATGTGGGTGTCCACGCGCACGCCGGGGCCGCCCGGCGGATGGAAGCCGGTGATGGTGCCCGGGCTCGGCACGAAGGTTTCAGCATCTTCGGCGTTGATGCGGCATTCGATGGCATGGCCGCTGAGCACCACGTCGCTCTGCTTGATCGACAGCTTCTGGCCGGCGGCGATCTTCAGCTGCTCGGCCACCAGGTCGATGCCGGTGACCATTTCGGTAACCGGATGCTCCACCTGGATGCGGGTGTTCATTTCGATGAAGTAGAAGCGGCCGTCTTCGTACAGGAACTCGAAGGTGCCGGCGCCACGGTAGCCGATGCGCACGCAGGCTTCGGTGCAGACCTTGCCGATCTGTTCGCGCTGTTCGGCGCTGATGCCCGGTGCCGGTGCTTCTTCCACCACCTTCTGGTGGCGGCGCTGCATCGAGCAGTCGCGCTCACCCAGGTGGATGGCGTTGCCTTGGCCGTCGGCCAGCACCTGGATCTCCACGTGGCGCGGGTTCTCCAGGAACTTCTCCATGTAGACCTCGCCATTGCCGAACGCGGCCTTGGCCTCGCTCTTGGTGGTTTCGATCGAGGTCTTCAGCGAGGCTTCGGCGTGCACCACGCGCATGCCGCGGCCACCGCCGCCACCGGCCGCCTTGATGATGACCGGGTAGCCGATCTCACGGGCGATCTTGGTGTTGGCGACGATGTCCTCGCCCAGCGGGCCGCCCGAACCGGGCACGCACGGCACGCCGGCGGACTTCATCGCGCGGATGGCTTCAACCTTGTCACCCATCATGCGGATGGTGTCGGCCTTGGGGCCGATGAAGATGAAGCCGGACTCCTCCACGCGCTCGGCGAAGTCGGCGTTCTCCGACAGGAAGCCGTAGCCCGGGTGGATGGCCTGGGCGTCGGTGACTTCGGCCGCAGCGATCAGCGCCGGGATGTTGAGGTAGCTCTGCGGCGACGGTGCCGGGCCGATGCAGACCGACTCGTCGGCCATGGCCACGTGCTTGAGGTTGCGGTCGACCGTGGAGTGCACGGCCACCGTGCGGATGCCCAGGGTGTGGCACGCGCGCAGGATGCGCAGCGCGATCTCCCCTCGGTTGGCAATGACGACTTTGTCGAGCATGGCGTGCCCCTCAGCCGATCACGAACAGCGGCTGGTCGAATTCCACCGGCTGGCCGTTCTCGCCCAGGATGGCGACGATGGTGCCGGACTTGTCGGCTTCGATCGGGTTGAACATCTTCATCGCTTCGATGATGGCCAGGGTCTCGCCTTCCTTGACCTGCTGGCCAACGGTGACGAACGCCGGCTTGTCCGGAGCGGCCGACGCATAGAAGGTGCCGACCATCGGCGAGCGCAGCACGTGGCCTTCCGGCAGGGCCGGGCCCGGCTTGGCGGTGCCGCCGGTGGAGGCTTCGGTCGGCGACTGCATCGGCATGGCCTGCGCAGCCGGGGCGGCTGGTGCGGCGTACACCGGGGCGGGCATCGGCGCGGCGTAGCCGGCCACCGGGGCGCGCGACAGGCGCACCGACTCTTCGCCTTCCTTGATTTCGATTTCAGCCAGGTTCGACTCTTCCAGCAGGTCGATCAGCTTCTTGATTTTGCGCAGATCCATGAGGGCCTCTTTGGTTTCTATCTAGGTGAGGTGGAGCGCCGGCTGGCGCCCGGGTCGACAATCAGGTGGCGGACACCCGCAGCAGCGCCGCGTCCATCGCGTAGCGGTAGCTGTCGGCGCCGAAGCCACACACCACGCCCACTGCCTTGTCACTGAAATAGCTGTGCTGGCGGAACGGTTCGCGGGTGTGCGGGTTGGACAGGTGGATCTCGATGAACGGCACGGCCACCGCCGCCAGCGCATCGCGCAGGGCCACCGAGGTGTGGGTGAACGCAGCCGGGTTGATCAGGATGAACGTGGTACCGTCGGTGCGTGCGGCCTGCACGCGGTCCACCAGCACGTGTTCGGCGTTGGACTGCAGGCTTTCCAGCGCATGCCCGGCCGCAGCGGCCTGGGCGGCCAGCGCCTGGTCGATGTCGGCCAGCGTGGTGTGCCCATAGACCTCCGGCTCGCGGGTACCGAGCAGGTTGAGGTTGGGGCCGTGCAGGACCAGCAGCTTCGCCATGGAATCCGATCAACGGGAAAGGGCGGCAGTCTGGCGGAACCTGCGGATGCTGTCCAGTTCGGCGAAATTGCAGGTGTTTAAAGCAATCGTTTGAAAATCGTGGAAGCGCTTGCGGCCCTATGGGTGGCGGCGGATCAAGGCCCGCTGAACGCCATCGCGGCGGGGATGCCCGCACGTAGGCCGACGATGACGTAGATCCACGCCACGCGTGGATGGCCCCCCGCGCCCGCGCCCGGTAGATCCACGTCATGCGTGGATGACTGGCCCCCGCGCCCACGCCCGGTAGATCCACGCCATGCGTGGATGACTGCCTCCCGCGCCCGCGCCCGGTAGATCCACGCCATGCGTGGATGACCACCCCCCGCGCCCACGCCCGGTAGATCCACGCCATGCGTGGATGGCCGCCTCCTGCGCTCACGTCTCCAGCGGCACCGTCGGCACCACGTTCGGGAACACCTCCTCCAGTGCCTCGGTCTCGCCGGGTTCCGGCACCGGCCAGTTGTAGGCGTTCACCGGCTGCGCGCGGTTCACCCACAGCGCGTAATGCAGGTGGTCGGCACGTCCATCGCCGGTGTTGGGGTGGATGAGGATGGTCAGGCCCAGGCTGTTGAGCTGCAGCCACGGCACCAGCACCGGCAGCAGATCGTTGGTGAAGCCGAAATAGAACGAGGGCGTGACATGCGGGCCGCGCGGCTCCAGGTTCCAGTTGCCCAGTTCCACCGGGAAGCGCTCGGCCGCCCAGCGCCGCAGCAGGGCGGCCTTCTGGTAGCTGTCTTCGTCGAAATAGATGTGTGCGTGGTAGCTCTTGATAGCGGTATAGGCACGCGGCCGGCTGGGCAGCGGCGATTCGCCCGGACGCACGCTGGCCGGGCGCGGCGTCGCTTCGGCGGCCGTGTCCTGGCCTCAGGGGCTGTGGCCCTGCGCGGGCGGCGGCACGATCGGGCGGAAGCCTGGCTGGCCCGGCTCGGTGGTGTTGGCGGCGGCGCTCGCAGCGCTGGCCGTGGCCAGCCCGCCCACGGCCACGCCGGCCGAGGCGATCAGGCGCCGGCGCACGGGCGAGAGCAGGTCGGCCCAATGGGCATCTTCGGCTACGTCGAAAGGTGGGGCAGGGGTGTGCGGTGGCATGGCCAGCGTCCTGATGGCAGAGGCGCCACGCTCGGCGATGTGGCTGGCAGCGTCCAATAAGCAGCAGGTATCAGGTGATGCCGGGCAGCGGCCGCCACGTTGAGTCGTGGTGGCCGCCGGGCTAGGGTGGCCGGACCGCCGCCCTGGATGTCCGCCATGACTGCTCCCGACGCCGATACCGCCCGCCGACGCGCCGCCTTCCGGCAGCTGCATGCGCAGGGCTGCTTCGTGCTGCCCAACCCGTGGGACGTGGGCAGTGCGCGCTATCTGCAGCGGCAGGGCTTCCAGGCGCTGGCCACCACCAGTGCGGGTTGCGCGTGGAGCGAAGGCCGGCCGGATGGCGCTGTTTCGTTGCAGGCCACGCTGGAACACCTTCGCTTGATGGCCAGCGCGACCTCGCTGCCGCTGAACGCGGATTTCGGCGATGGCTTCGGTGCGACGCCGGACGCGGTCGGCGAAGCGGTCACCGCTGCACTGGGCACCGGCGTTGCCGCGCTGTCGATTGAAGATGCCAGCGGCGTGGCCGAAGCGCCGCTGCGGCCGCTGGAGGAGGCGGTGCAGCGCCTGGCCGCCGCCCGTGCCGCCATCGATCGGGCAGGTGCCGATGTCCTGCTGGTGGGGCGCGCGGAAAACTTCTTCGTGGGCGTGCCTGATCTTGAAGACACCCTGCAGCGGCTGCGTGCCTATGCCGCGGCCGGTGCCGACGTGTTGTACGCACCGGGCATCACCACGCGCGAGCAGATCACGGCTGTCGTTGCGGCGGCGGGACCGAAGCCGGTGAACCTGCTGGTCGGTGGGCCCACGCCGCTCACCTTGCAGGACATCGCCGCGCTGGGCGTGCGCCGGGTCAGCCTGGGCGGGGCCCTCGCGCGCGCGGCATGGGGCGGGCTGATGCAGGCCACCGATCCGATCCTGCGCGACGGCCGTTTCGATGGCCTGCAGCAGGCCGCTGCGGGCGCGGCACTGAACGACCTGTTCCGCTGAGGCCATGGACAACGTCACCGCCTACGCGGCGCTGGTGAGGGAGATGGAGGCGCTGCGCCAGGCGCCGGGGCTGCTGGCCCGCGTCGACGGTCCGGCGCTTGTACGCGTGCTGGAGCGCGACGAGGGACCGCTGGAGCTGGAGATCCTCGTGCGCTGGCAGGATGCCGGACACACGGCGCTGCGGCTGGAGGGTCACGCGCGGGGCGCCAGCACGTGGAACCACGAGCACCTGCGGGAAACCCTGGTCGTGCCACTGCAGGATCTGGTGTAGATCCACGCCATGCGTGGATGGGGTCGGAGCCCTTCGTTGCACGAAGGGATCCGACCCCGTTACTTCCTCAGAACCGCGCGGTCAGGCCGACGAAGAACGTACGCGCGCCGCCGTCGTAGTTGTTGCCTTCCTCGATCGTGGACACATCACCCAGGTTCTGCACGCCCGCGCGCAGGGTCAGGTTTTCGTTCACGTCATAGCCGGTCACCAGATCCACCGTCGTGTAGGCCTTGGCGAACGTCGCGCTGGTGGAGGACACCAGCTGCTTGCCGATGTGCTGTGCGCTCAGGTTCAACGACCACGCATCAGTCACGTCCCAGTTCAACGAGGTGTTGGCAGTGATCTTCGGCACCACCAGCAGGCTGGCACCGGTGGTGCGGTTCTTCGATTCCAGCATGCGCGTGGCATTGGTGGTCCAGCTCAGGCGTTCGTGCAGCGGCACGGTCACGCTGGCTTCCACGCCGCGCGTGCGGGCCTTCTGGATGTTCTGCGCCACCGTCCACCAGAAGCCGTTGACGAAGCTGGTGGTCTGGCCGGGGATGTCGCGCAGCGGCACCTGTTCGATCTTGTCGTCGAAGTTGGTCAGGAAGTAGGTGGCCGACGCCGACCAGCCGTTCTGGTCGAAGCCCACGCCCAGCTCGTAGTTGGTGCTGGTTTCCGGTTCCAGGTTCGGGTTGCCGGCCATGTAGCAGCCGGTGGTGCCGTCGGCGCTGACCAGGCGGCTGTTCCAGCCTTCCGGGGTCAGGCTGCCGCAGCCACGGCCACCGGACTGGGTGGCGGCACCGGCGGTGCCCTGCTTCAGGTTGGGCGCGCGGAAGCCCTTGGACACGCCACCGCGCACGGTCCACGCATCACCCGGGTGCCACACGCCGTAGATGCGCGGGCTGACGTTGTCGTCGTAGTTGTCGGTGTTGTCCCAGCGCACGCCCAGGGTCAGCACGAAGCGCTCGTGCAGGGTGATGTGGTCCTCGGCGAACAGTGCCCACGAATCGGCTTCGCTGGTCGGGCTGATGCGGCTGCTGCCGGTCCAGGTCACCGGCACGGTGCCGATGGTGTCGCTGTTTTCCAGCTGCTCGCGCTTCCACTGGCCACCCACGTTGAGGCTGTGTTCGAAGCCCCAGTGGAAGCCGGTGGTGAAGGCGGTATCGAACACCGTTTCCTTCGAGTGGTTGCCCACCGCGCTGCCCTTGTCCTTGTAGTCGTTCTGCACCAGGGTGGTCTTGGAGGTGGTGGTGTCGCCGTAACGGCCATCGTGGCCGAGCACGTAACCGGTCTGCACCAGCTTGGACAGGCCCCAGGCGTACACATCGCCGGCACCGGTGTTGCGCTGCACGCCGCGCGAGCCTTCGATGGTCAGCGCGTGGTCGTCGTTGAGGCGCCAGAGGAACTGCAGGTTGGCATTTTCCGCCTTGCTGCCGGGGGTCTGGTCTTCCAGGCGGTCGGATTTGCGGTCGGTGACGTTGGCACCGATGCGCACGCCGAGGTTGTCGGTGAGCGGGCCGCTGAACAGCGCGCCCATCTGCGTGGTGTCACCGCGCGTGGACGCGTCGGGCATGCTGTGGTTGAAGGTGACCGAGCCGCCCCAGTGGTCGGCGATCTTGCGGGTGATGATGTTGATCACGCCGCCCATCGCATCCGAACCGTACAGCGAGGACATCGGGCCGCGCACCACTTCGATGCGCTCGATCATGTCCGGCGACAGCCAGTTCAGATCCTGCGGGCCAAGGTCGTCGCGGTAGTTCACGCCGGAGGAATTGCCCTGGCGGCGGCCGTCGATGAGGATCAGCGTGTACTGCTCGGGCAGGCCGCGCAGGCGGATCTTCGACTGCGCGCCGGACAGCGCATAGCCGCCGGTCACGCCGGGCACGGTGCTCAGCAGTTGGCCGATGCTGGTGACCGGCTTGCGCTCGATCTCTTCGCGGCTGATGACGCTGATGCTGGCAGGCGCATCCTTGATCCACTGCTGGGCGCCGGTGGCGGTGACCACCACGGTATCCATCTGCTTGGCCAAAGCGGCATCAGCGGAGGCATCGGCGTGGGCGGTGCTGGCCAGTGCAAGGCCGATGGCGGCAGCCAGGGCGGCAACGGAACGACGGGGTTTCAGAACGGCGTGCGACATCGCGCAGTACTCCTGTTGAGGGTCCACTGGCGATGGCTGGGACGTCCGTGTGTGGGGGTTTCAGAATTCTTTAACAATCGTATCACGAATCATTCGCATTTGACGTTTGGTGACACATGAACGCTTGCATGGGCGGCGCGGGGCCGCGCCGATCCAGCTGAAATCAGCGTCCTGCGCGAGGTACTGGTGGAAACATGCCTCTTAGTTACCATTGGTAACTAACTACTTCACGAGCGTCTCCCATGCACAGCCTGATCGTCGTCGCCCATCCCGATCCCGCCTCCCTCACCCATGCCGTCGCCGCCCGCATCGGCCAGGCCATCACCGGCGCCGACGCGCGCAACACCGTCACCGTGGCCGATCTCGCCGCCGAAGGCTTCGATCCCCGTTTCAACACCGCTGACATCGGCCTGTTCAAGCAGGCCGCAGCGGTGCCGGCCGACGTGGCCGCCGAGCACGCGCGCGTGGATGCCGCCGACGCGCTGGTGCTGGTCTATCCGCTGTACTGGTGGTCGTTTCCGGCGTTGCTGAAGGGCTGGATCGATCGTGTGTTCACCCAGGGCTGGGCTTACGCCGACGGTGCCGACGGCAAGGTGGAAAAGAAGCTGCAGCGCCTGCAGGTGCACCTGGTCGGCATCGGTGGCGCGGGCGCGGAGATGATCGAACGGCGCGGCTATGGTGCGGCGATGAAGACGCAGATCGACATGGGCATCTTCGATTACTGCGGTGCCACCGTGCGTTCGTCCACGCTGCTGCTCGATGCTGACAGTGGCCAGGCGCAGGCGCATCTGCAGACCGCTGCGGACATCGGCCTTACCATAGGCACACCCGCCCGCTGACATGGAGCCGCTGCATGTCCCCCACCGCCACGCCCACCCGTCGCCGGATGTCACGCGAACAGCGTGGCCGCCAGCTGCTGGACGTGGCCTGGACACTGGTGGGCGGCGAGGGCACCGATGCACTCAGCCTGGGCCGCCTGGCCGAGGCCGCAGGCGTGACCAAGCCCGTGGCCTACGATCACTTCACCACGCGCAACGGGCTGCTGGCCGCGCTGTATGCCGACTACGACCAGCGCCAGACCGCCGTGTTCGATGCGCGCATCGGCGCGGCGCCGGCGCGCCTGGATGCACGCGCGCAGGCCATCGCATCGGGCTACATCGATTGCGTGCTGTCGCAGGGCAGCGACATCCAGGCGATCCTTGCCGCATTGGCCGGGTCACCTGAGCTGCGCGACGTGCGCCACCGCTACCAGCAGGCGTTCGTCGACCAGTGCGCGCAGTGGCTGGGCGCGTTCGCGAATGACGGCGATGTACCCGTCGCCGGGCGCTGGGCGATCCTGGGAGCCGCCGAATCGCTGTCCGAAGCGGTGGCCGCGGGCGCGCTGCAGCAGCCGGATGCGGAAGCGGAGCTGCAGCGGCTGATCGTCGACACCGTCAACCGCGCGCGCTGACCGCCGCGTCGCGCTGCAGCTGCGCGAAACCTTCCTGCAGGCATTGCTGGACCCACGCGTTGCGCGTTTCCCGCGTGGGCGCGCCGAGGGTGATGTTGATCAGCCGGTGCGTTGCCTCTTCGCTGTCGCGGCACGCGGTCGCCGCCAGGCAGAAGCCTGCCGCGCGGGTATAGCCGGTCTTCAGGCCATCGATGCCGTCGCTGCCCAGCAGCGTGTTCTGGTTGTCCTTGCAGAACGTGCCGTGGCTGAAGTGGCGCTGCGCGGTGATGGCGAGCACCTGCGGATGATCGGCCAGCAGCCGCGCAGCGAGCATCGCCATGTCATGCGCGGTCGACACATGGCCGGGCGTGGTGATGCCCGAGACCGAGACGAAGTGCGTATCGCGCAGGCCCATCCGCGCGGCCGCAGTGTTCATGCGCTGCACGTACGCAGCCTCCGAACCTGCCAGATGGCGGGCCAGCGCCAGCGCGGCATCGTTGCCGGACACGATCATCAGCCCTTCCAGCAGGCGGCCCAGGGAGATGCTCTCGCCCGGCACCAGGCCCATCCGCGTCTCGTCGGCAGCGACCGCGTGCACGTCGCGCGCATCGACGGTCGTTGTATCCGACCACGCGTGGCCATCGTGCGCGATGGCTTCATAGGCCACGTGCGCGGTCATCAGCTTGGTCAGCGAGGCCGGCGCGCGTGGCTGCCTGGCATCGTGCTGCTGCAGGATGCGCAGCGTGGCCGCATCCAGGGTGATCGAAGAAAGTGCCGGTACCGGCGAATCGGTCAGTGACATCATCAACGCAATCGTACGCAGCGTGCCGGCTGCAACGCCGCACGAATCTGCAACATTGCAATGATATAACGAGCCGCTGTTGGCGGTGTCGCCGCCGTTCGTACTGCAGGAAACTCCATGACCCGACCCCTCGCGCGACGCTGGCTGTGCCCGTCGATCCTGGCTGCGCTTGTCGCGCTCACTGCCTGCCAGCCCAATGCGCGTCCCGATGCGCAGGCGGCCACCGCGACAACCGCCGAAGCGCGCCCGCACAACGTCATCGTGATGATCAACGACGGCGCGGGCTGGGGCACCTGGGACGCAGCCGCGTACTGGCAGTATGGCAGCCGCGAAGGTGCGCCGTATGCGGACTTCCCGCAGCGCCTGGCGGTCACCACCTTCCCGCTCAACGCCAGCGGCCAGCCCACCCGCGACGATTCGCAGCGCATCGGCTATGACCCCGCCCAGGCGTGGGACACCACCGAAGTGCCGGCACCGGATCTGCCCTTTGTCGCCTACCAGTACCTGGCGGCTGTGGCCACCGACAGCGCCGCCGCCGGCACCGCGCTGTCATCCGGGGTGAAGACCTACAACAACGCCATCAACTACAACAACGATGGCCAGCCGGTGGAGTTCAATACCCTGCGTGCCAAGGAACTGGGCATGGCCACCGGCGTGGTCACCTCGGTGCCGTTCCCGCATGCCACCCCGGCGGCGTTCGCTGCGCAGGCCGAATCGCGCAACAGCTACCACCAGATCGCCCACCAGATGCTGGCCCAGGGCCACATGGATCTGGTGATGGGTACCGGTGGCCCCGGCTACAGCGTCGACGGAAGGCCCTGCGTGGACGGCATGGACAAGGTTGCCGCCGAAGGCTGCCAGAACCCGTGGGAATGGGTGTCGCAGCAGGATTGGCAGCAGCTGGAAGCGGACACGCCGATTGCCGGCAACCCGGCCGGTGCCTGGCGCCTGATCCGCAGCAAGGACGACTTCGCCGCGCTGGCCGATGGCCGCCTGCCGGCTGACCGCCCGCTGATCGGCGTACCGCGCGTGGCCAACACCCTGCAGCAGGCGCGCCAGCTGCCGGTGGTCGGTCGCGATGCCGCAACCCCGTCAGGGGTGAAGAAGATCGACAGCGTGCCGGACCTGGCCACCATGACCCGGGGTGCGCTGCGCTTCCTGCAGCAGCGCTCGCCCAAGGGCCTGTTCCTGATGGTTGAAGGCGGTGCCACCGACTGGGCCGCGCACACCAGCGCCTGCGGTACCGAGTGGCATTACGGTGCCTGCACCGACCAGCCGCAGTACGGCCGCCTGATCGAGGAAACCGCCGAGTTCAATGATGCGGTGTCGGCGGTGGTCGCGTGGATCGAGCAGAACGGCGGCTGGGAACGCAACCTGCTGATCGTCACCACCGACCACGACAACAGCATGCCGATGGGCCCGGACGCGCAGAAGGTAGCCTTCGAGCCGGTGCGCAACAACGGCCGCGGGCAGATGCCGGGCATGAGTTTCCGCCCCACCGGCAACCACTCCAACGGCCTGGTGCCGCTGTGGGCCAAGGGCAACGGCGCCGAGCTGCTGGGCCAGCGCGTGCGCGGCGTCGACGCCGGCTATCGCCAGCACGTGCGCTGGAACGACGGCAGCTACATCGACAACACCGACGTGGCCAAGGCCGTGCAGGACGCCCTGCAGCGCTGACCGCTTACGGTAGAGCCGAGCCCATGCTCGGCTGCTCTTCGCTCTTTGTAGAGTCGAGCTTGCTCGACTGAAGCGCCAGGAGCAGTCGAGCAAGCTCGACTCTACCGATCAACCACGCAGGCCAGGAAGCGCGCCAGCACCGGGTTGCGGTTGTCCGCCTTCCAGAACACCACCTGCTGCACGCGCGGCGCGTCCTTCAGGCGAACGAAGGACACGCCGGGCATGCCCATGCGCTGCAGCGAGGCCGGCACCAGCGCGATGCCCAGCCCTTCGCCCACCAGGCTGACGATGCTCTGCTGAAGCTGCACCTCCAGCCGCACATCGGCCTGCAGGCCGGCGGCATGGAAGCTGGCTTCGATGGCTTCGCGCAGGGTCGGCACCACGTCGGCCGGCGCGGTGATCAGTGCCTCGCCTGCCAGGGCGGTGATATCGACGCTGCGGCGGCGGGCCAGGCGATGGTCGGCCGGCACCACCACGCACAGCGGCTCTTCCTGCAGCGGCAGCAGTTCCAGCCCGCGCAGCGACGCCGGCGCAAAGCCGATACCCGCATCCAACGCACCCGAGCGGACGCCGTCCAGCAGGGCCATCGGCAGCGCCTCACGCAACCGCAGCTGCACCTGTGGATGCGCGGCAATGAAGCGACGGGCCAGCGGCGGTACCGAGCTGTGCGCGGCATGCATCATGAAGCCCACCTGCAGCTCACCCAGCTCGCCCGCACCGACCTGGCGGGCAGCGTGGCAGGCCTGCTGCAGGGCATTCATCACCCCGCGGGCGTCTTCCTGGAAACGCTGGCCGGCGGCTGTCAGGCGCACGTGGCGCGAGTCGCGCTCCAGCAGCGCCACGCCCAGTGATTCCTCCAGCGCGGCGATCTGCCGGCTCAGCGGCGGCTGGGTGACATTGAGGCGTTCGGCGGCGCGACCGAAGTGCAGGGTTTCAGCGACGGCCAGGAAGTAACGCAGCGGGCGGATGTCGATCATGCGCGAATGGTATCGCTGACGCCCGTTAAAAGCATTGGAAGGTATTGATGATGGCGCGTAGCCTGCGCGGCATTCCCTCCCTCCGCGCTGCCCATGCTGTCCGTCCTGGCCATCGTCCTTCCCGTGTTCGCGCTGATCTTTGCCGGCTGGCTGGCCCGCCGTAGTGGCGCGCTGGGCCCGCACTCGACCAGCGAACTGAATCGGTTCGTGGTGCAGCTGGCGCTGCCGGCGCTGCTGTTCGACGTGGTCGCCAACGCGCACTGGCAACAGCTGTGGCACCCGGGCTTCATCGCCAGCTTCGGCGGTGGCACGGCGCTGCTGTTTGCCGCCACGGTGTGGTGGCGCCGACGTCGCGGCCACGCGCTGGCCGATGCCAGCATCGACGGGCTCAACGCCGCCTATGCCAACACCGGTTTCGTCGGCTTTCCGCTGGCGGTGGCCGCGCTCGGGCAGTCGGCGCTGGCGCCGACCCTGGTGGCGACCCTGCTGACGGTGTGCGTGTTGTTTGCCGCCGCCATCGTGCTGATCGAGACCGGCCTGCAGCGCGAGCAGCGCCTGCATCATCTGCTGGGCAAGGTGGCTCGCTCGCTGCTGCGCAATCCGCTGCTGCTGGCGCCGCTGGCCGGCGTGCTGCCGATGGCGCTGGGCCTGTCGGTGCCCGCACCGGCGGAAACGTTCCTGAAGCTGCTGGGCGGTGCGGCGGCGCCGTGCGCGCTGATCGCGCTGGGCCTGTTCCTCGGAGAGCGGCGCTCGCCCGTGCCGGGTGCTGGGCGCAGTGCCGTGGTGCTGGGCGGGTTGAAGCTGCTGGTGCACCCCCTGCTGGTGTGGCTGCTGGCCACGCAGGTATTCGCGCTGCCGACCGCGCTGGCGCACGCCGCCGTGCTGATGGCCGTGCTGCCCACCGGCACGGGCCCCTTCATGCTGGCCGAGTTCCACCGCCGCGAAGCATCGACCACGGCGGCCACGGTGCTGGGAACGACCCTGTTGTCCCTGCTGACGGTGACGGGATATCTGGAGCTGCTGCGACTGTAGAGCCGAGCCCATGCTCGGCTGCTTCTCGCTCTTTGTAGAGTCGAGCTTGCTCGACTGCTTCTGCCGCTTCAGTCGAGCAAGCTCGACTCTACAGAACGCAAGCGCCCTCACCGCACCAGCGTCACCGCCTGCCCGGCACGCGCGAACGCTTCGCCCAGCAGCGGCCCCTGCTTGATCGCCTCCACTTCGGCGAACAACGCCTGCAGCGCGTCTGCCGGCCGCGAAGCCGGGGCGGCCACCGCCTGCTGGATCGCGGTGAAACGATCAGCCAGCACCCGATGGCCGGGATGCGCCTGCGCCCAGGCCTGCAAGGGTTGGCGGACGCCCGCCGCCGCATCCAGCTGCTGCTGGTCGAACAGCTCGATCGCCGCTGCCGAGGTGGCGGCGCGTTCGATCTGCGCGTGCCGCAGTTCGCGGCTCAGGTACAGGTCATAGGCCGCACCGCGGCCCACCGCGATACGCACGCCTTCGCGGTCGAGGTCGGCCACCGTGCGTGCCGGGCTGGCCTCGCGCAGCAGGTAGGTGCCTTCGATTTCCACGTAGGGCGCACTGAAGGCAATGCGGTCGGCACGCGCCGGGTCCACCGCCAGGAAGGCCAGGTCCCAGGCGTCGTCAGCGGCTGCGGCCACGACCGAAGCTGCTGCCTCGTGGCAGGTGAAGCGGGCCTGCACGCCCAGCCGCTGCGCCAGCGCCGTGGCCAGTTCCAGCGATGGCCCGCGCGGCGATCGGGCATCGCCCTGGGCCAGCACCGGGTTGCCCAGGTTGATCGCCACCCGCAGGTGGCCGTGCGGTGCCAGCGCGTGGCGGTGGTCGGACAAGGGCATGTGGTGCTCCAGCAGGACGCGGGGAGCTTCAGCATGCCAGCGGCGGCGTGCGGACCGCGTGCGCGTGCGCTTACGCCTGTGCGGCAAACGTGCCGTGGAAGCCCAGCGGCACCGCATAGGGCAGCCACGCCTGCGCCAGCGGACCGTCCTGCACGTGGCGCGCATCGAGCACGGCAAGGCCACTGCGCTTGTTCACCGGGTCCAGCAACGTTCCGAGCAGCCAGCCATCATCGGGATTGCGGCTGCCGGGGCGGGGCACGAACACATGCTCCTCGGCCATGATGTCGCTGCCGTAGCGCCACACCTGGCGGCGCCCGCGCTCCACGTCGAACGCCGCGACTGCATTGAAGTACGGCGTGTTGCTGGCGCCATCGACCGTCGGTGCATACAGGCGGGCGGCGCGGCTGTCGGGCGTGCGCGGGTCGAACAGCGGGAACTCCACCGTGCTGATGTCCGTGTCCTGCCAGCGTGCCTGGCCGCGGCGCAGGTCCAGGTGCAGTTCCACCAGGGTGCTGTGGCCGTTGGTGGCATGCGCGCCGTCGCCGGCCATCGCTTCCTTCATCGGCGAACGCGCTTCGTCCATGTTGTCGCGGCGCACGGCTCGCACCACGATGCCGTCCTTGCTCCGGTGCGCGTCACCGAAGTGGTAGATCGCCGCGAACGGTGCTTCAAACCATTGCGCCTTGTCCGGGGCATCCTTGGCGACCACCGCGATGTTGGCCGCGCGCTGCGGTGCGAACTGCATGCGTTCGAAGAAGCTGCCGCCGCTCTCCTTGAAGTCGAAGGGCGCCAGCACGAACACCAGGTGCGTGTCGGTCATGGTGAAGGCATGCAGGTAGCCGCGGCCCGGCGTGGCGATCACATCGGCGCTGCGCAGCTGGCCGTCCTTGCCGATGTGCCAGACCAGCAGGCCGGCGCCCCCCATCAGGCTGATCGAACCGAAGTTCCAGACGCTGCCGTCGCGGTCCACCAGCGGGTGCGCCGAGAACGGCAGGGCCGCCAGGTCGGGCCGCCAGGTCACCGGGCCGATGGTTTCCAGAGAATCGGGGTGGACCTCGAACGCCGAACCGGATTCGCACAGGGCGAACACACGGCCATTGAGCGCCATCACCGAGGTGTTGGCCACGTTGGCATCGTCGTTGTTGCGCACCGCCTGCGCGTTGGGGACGCTGGTGCCGGCGGCGGGGTAGAGGAAGCGCCCGGCCTTCTGTTCACGGGTGAACTTGGGCGTGGCCACCATGCGCGCGCGGTGGGTCAGGCTGCCGTCGCCGTTGAAATGCCAGCCGTGGACCATGCCGTCGCCGTCGAACCAGTGGTCGTAGCGCAGGGTGCCGCGCTCGCTCCAGGCCGGGCCGTTGCGGTACAGGGTGCCGGCCAGGCCGGCGGGCAGCCGCCCCTGCAGCTGCACCGTGGCCGGGCCCAGCGTCTCGCTGCTCACCCCGCGCCAGCCCAGCAGCCATGGATGCTCCTGCAGGCCCTGGGCAAACTGCGCCGGGTCGTTGGCGAAGGCCGGGGCGCTGCGCAGGGCGGTGGCGCCCAGGGCCAGGCCAGCGGTGCTGCTGATCAGGGTGCGGAGGAAGCGGCGACGATCCATGGCGGGCCTCGGTGCAGGTGGGGAATCAGCGCAGGGTGATGTCGATGGCGGTGCCGGCGGCGGGCAGCGTGAAGCGGGCTTCCTCGAAGGTCGGCTTGCGCATCACCTGCGGATTGTTGCTGAAGCCGTAGCCTTCGATCGGCATGCCCACCAGGTTGGTGTCGAGCTTGCCGTTGTCATTCTCGTCGTGGGTCAGCAGCACGGCGTAGTTGCCGGCCGGCAGATCCTTGAAGGTGAAGTGCAGGCTGTCGCCCTGCGGGTGTGCCTGCTGTGCCTGCACCGGTGCGGCCTTGCCGTTCCAGGCCTCGTCGGAGGACACCAGCGCGGCGCGCAGGGTACCGGTCTGGGCGCGGACATCGTGCACGTTCACGGTCAGCTCGGCGGCATGGGTGCCGCCGGTCAGCAGCAGGCCAGCAAGCAGGGAGCAGGTCAGGGCGGTGCGGATCATGGCGGCGGTTCCGTCTGGAGGTGTGGGGCCAGTCTGCGCCGGGGGCTGGCCGGGGTTCAGGGCCAGTGGTCATCGATCCAACGTGCCAGAAGTCACTTTCTGCGCCGGACCCATTGCCGTCGGGTGCCCGCGCCGGTCAGCATGCGGCCATGCCCAGCCTGCTCCGCCATCTGCTGCGTCCCCTCAGCCTCGCCGGCGCGGTCACCGTGCTGGTGGTCGGCCTGTCGTTCGGCGTGCAACGCAGCGATGCCGGGGTGAGCCTGCTCCTGCTTGGTGTGTTCCTGCTCTTGTTCGTGGCGCACGGCTGGGCGCGGTTGCCCAACCGTGTGCGCGCGGTGGCCGCCGTGCTGCAGGCGCTGCTGGCCGTCGCCCTCATCGCCCTGCAGCCACGCACCGGTACTGCACCGGTGCTGCTGGTGGTGCTGGTCGCACAGCTGGCCGAGCATTGGCCACCGCGCTTCGTGCTGGTGGTTGCGCTGCTGGCCAACCTGGCCGAGTACGCCGTGCTGCGCCACAGCGGTTTCACCCAGCCGCTGCTGGTGGTGCTGCTGTACGGCGGGTTCCAGGCCTTCGCCGCGCTGACCGCGCACTACGCGCGCAGCACGGCGCTGGCCCGCGACGAGCTGGCGCGGGTCAACGCCGATCTGCTGGCCACCCGTGCCCTGCTGGCCGACAGCGCCCGCGATGCCGAGCGGCTGCGCCTGGCGCGCGAGCTGCACGACGTGGCCGGGCACAAGCTCACGGCCATGCGCCTCAACCTGCGGGCGCTGGCCGCCGATCCGGTACTGGCCGGGCGCGAGGGCCTGCAGACCGCCGAACAGCTGTCCGGCGAACTGCTGTCCGACATCCGCCAGGTCGTGCAGTCCATGCGCGATGACCGTGGCCTGGACCTGGATACCGCCCTGCATGCACTGGCCGCGCCGTTTCCGCGCCCGCGCCTGCAGCTGCAGATTGCCGATGGCGTGCGGGTGACCGACCCGCGCACGGCCGAGACCGTGCTGCGCCTGGTGCAGGAAGCCCTGACCAATGCCGCACGGCATGGCGAAGCCGATAACGTGTGGCTGACAATGACGGAAGAGGAATCCCGGTTGCGTATCGATATCCGCGATGACGGCCAGCGCGCCGAGCGCATCCGCGAAGGCAATGGCATTTCCGGCATGCGCGAGCGGCTGGCCGACGTGCACGGCCAGCTCGAGCTGGCCCGCACCGAGCAGGGCGGCATGCACCTGATCGCACGGTTGCCGGCATGAGCGGTGTACCGATCCGCGTCGCCCTGGCCGATGACCAGGCCCTGGTCCGTGCCGGGTTGCGTGCACTGCTGCAGGGGCTGGGCGTACAGGTGGTGCTGGAAGCCGAGGATGGCCAGGCGCTGCTGGATGCACTGGCCACCCAGCCGGTGGACGTGGTGCTCAGCGATATCCGCATGCCCGGCCTGGATGGAATCGGGGCGCTGCGCCAGCTGCGCGCCCGCGGCGATGCCACGCCTTGCCTGCTGCTGACCACCTTCGATGAAAGCGACCTGCTGCTGCGCGCCAGCGAAGCGGGTGCACAGGGGTTCCTGTTGAAGGATGCGGCGCCGGCCGACCTGCGCGAGGCGATCGAGCGGGTGGCCGCCGGCGAAACCCTGCTGCTGCCGGTCAGCACCGAACCGGTGCGCTCGCGCTACCGTTTCCACGACGAAGCACCGCCCAGCGATACCTTCGGCGAACGCGAAGTGGCCATCCTGCGCCTGCTGGCCGGCGGCTACAGCAACAAGGAGATCGCGCGCAGCCTGTTCCTGGCCGAAGGCACGGTGAAGAACTACGTGTCCACCATCCTCGACAAGCTCGGCACCCGCGACCGTACCCGCGCGGTGCTGAAGGCGATTACCCTGCGCATCATCTGAAGCGGAGTGGTGCAGCGATGAACCCTGTCATGCATGTCGAGATTGCGGTGGCCGACCTGGCCCGCGCCATCGCGTTCTACCAGCAGTGGCTGCAGGTGGTGATCGACGCCCCGGTACATGTGCACGACTGCACGATGGCCTACCTGCCGTTCGATGATGACGCCGGCGGCGCCAGCATGGCCCTGGTGCAGGGCGCGGACTATCGCCCGTCCGAGCAGGGCGCGCGCATCTACATCGGTGTCGATGATCTGGACGCCAGCCTGGCCCGCGCGCAGCAGGCCGGTGCCACGCTGCGTTTCGGCCCTGCCGAGGCCGGCGGCTGGCGCGTGGCGGAGATCGCCGACAGCGAAGGCAACCGCATCGCCATGCAGGCCCCGGTAGCGACCTGACAGCCCTCTGTAGAGCCGAGCCCATGCTCGGCTGCTTTTGATCTTCTGTAGAGCCGAGCCCATGCTCGGCTGCTTCTGGCAGAGGCAGCCGAGCATGGGCTCGGCTCTACACAAGCGCCGGTTAAGCGGACAACACGCTCTACAAGACCGTCGCCTGCCACCGCTGCAGCCACCCGGCAATGGCCGGGTCCAGCCGCGCATCCTCCGGCAGCCTTATGCCAAACCCTTCCTGCAGCACCTGCCGCACGTCGGCCACGTCGCGCAGTGCGCGCTTCTCCGGCGCCTTTCCCGGGCGGTACTCGGTGTAGTGGCCGCTGCCAACCGTGCGGCGGCCCTCCGGCCAGGTCAGCGATGCACGCAGTTCCCCGGGGAAACTCGACTGCGGGTGTGTGCACACATACCAGTTGCCCACCTCGTTGTCGGCCGCCGCGGGCGACGCCAGGTCGAAGCGGTACAGCGGTCGCCAGTCCTCGCCGCTGCTGGCCGCCAGCAGGAAATCGCCATCATCCAGCCGCTGCAGCCGGTAGCGCTCATGCGGCGTGTCCTGCGCCTCATGAGCGTGCAGGCGCAGCGGTACGGTCGGGGTCAGGCTGCCGAAGCCGGCATCCACCAGCCAGTCCTCGCCGTCCAGGCGCACCCGGATCAACAGGTGCGTGCGCGGCGTCAGTTCACCTTCGCTGGCCGACAGCAGCACGCGCGCACTCAAGGCATGGGCGTCGAAGCCCAGCGCCTGCAGCAGCGCGAGGAAGGCGCCATTGAGCTCGAAGCAGTAGCCCCCGCGCTGCGCCTCCAGCAGCTTGCACTGCACGCTGTCCAGATCGATCGGCACGGGGTCGCGCAGCAGGCAGGTCAGGGTCTCGAACGGCACATGGGCGTTGTGGCGCTGCTGCAGCAGGGTCAGCCCGGCCAGGGTGGCCGGCGGCGCGGCCTGCAACTGCAGGCGCTGCAGGTATCGGGGGATGTCGAGCGCGGTCATGACGGCACCAGGCGGGGCAGGGGCGCCTACTGTGCAACCGCAACCGGGGTTGAGGTCAAGGGCGGGCGCCGATGTCATCGCCCCGTCGCCTGCGGCCGGTACAAAGACCGCGACCGCCGGCTCGGCGGCCCGATGCGGAAAACAGTCCTAAAGTCTTTCTGATCCAGGCCGATACAGGTGCGTCCTTTCGCCTGGAGTCTGTCATGTCGACCGCGGTTGTTCGCCTTCGGTCCCTGCGCACCCGCCTGGTTGGGCTGCGCTCGGCGTTTCCTGCCCTGCTGCGCTGGCTGCAGCCGCACCGGCTCAGCGTGGCCGACAAACTGAAGGCCACCCTGTGGGTCTGCGGCCTGGGCCTGGTCGCCATTGCCGGCGCCTACGCCTGGACCGGCCACGCCAGCGGGCAGGCCGCCCGCACCCAGGCCAGCTACCAGCATGGCAGCGATCTGGCCGCGGTGCTGGCCACCCGCGTGGCCGAAGCGCGGCGCCTGCAGACCCAGTATGCGCGCAGTTTCGATGATGCCGACCGCAGCCAGCTGCTGGCCACCCAGCAGGAACTGAAGGATGACCTGCAGGCGCTGCGCGCGATGCCGATGGATGCGGCCCGGCGCAAGGCGCTGCAGTCCCTGGCCGAGGCGGTCGACGGCTTCTCGCAGGGCATCGCCGCCCTGTTCGAGCGCGTGGATGAAATGGGCCGCGGCGATGCCGGCCTGGCCGCGCAGCTGCAGCAGGCCGCCGATGCACTGCAGGCGAACGTGGCCGCGCTGCAGCGTCCGGCACTGGAGCTGCACGTGCAGAAGATGCGCCGGCAGGAGGCCCTGCTGTTGCTCGATGGCGACTCCACCCACGCCGACCGGGCCAGCGAGGAGAAGCTGCCCTTCGACCTGGCCCTGGCCGGGTTGCCGGCCGAGGCGCAGGAAAGCCTGCGTACCGACATGGATGCCTACCAGGCGGCGCTGCTGGGCTACACCGCCGCCCGCGTCGGCCTGGATGTGGAAGCACAATCGCTGCTCGATGCTGCGGCCAGCGTGGCGCCGGCACTGGCCGCGTTCCAGAAGGCACAGGTGCAGGCGCTGGCCCAGGCGCAGGCACGCCAGCAGGCCGGTGCACGCACCCTGAGCGTGCTGTTCGCCGCGACGCTGGCCCTGGTGGCCGGCGTGCTGATCACCAGCCTGGTGCTGGTGCTGCGCGCCGTGCGCCGCCCGATCCAGGACACCCTGCGCTTTGCCAGTGACATCGCCGACGATCGCCTGGACACCACCCTGCGCGTGCACAACGCCAACGATGAGATCGGCCAGCTGGCGCAGCGCCTGATCGACATGCAGCAGCGCCTGCGCGCGCGCATCGAGGAGGAACGCGCGGTGGCCCGTGGCAACACCCGCGTGCGCCAGGCACTGGACAGCGCACAGACCGGGCTGATGGTGATCGATGCCGAAGGGCAGGTGGCCTACGCCAATCCCGCGCTGCTGCAACAGCTGGGCATGCAGGCCGACGCGCTGATTGGCAGCGATGCCGTGCGCCTGCACCCGGCGATGACCAGCCTGGCGGGCGTACGCCGTCGCGAGGAGCGCGAGATCAATCATCTCGGCGTGCGCTACCAGCTCATCGCCAACGCCATCATCGACGAGGATCACTTCCTCGGCGTGGCGGTGGAATGGCGCAGCCGCGCGCTGGAAACCCTGCTGGAAACCGAAGTGGCCGCGCTGGTCGACGCCGCCGCACACGGCGAGCTGCACGGCCGCATCGCCCTGGAGGGCAAGCAGGGCTTCGTGCGCACGCTGTCCACCAGCATCAACCACCTGCTGGCCACGTTCGAAACCAACCTGGGCGACCTGCAGGCGCTGCTGGCGGCACTGGCCCGGGGTGACCTGAGCGTGCGCATGGAAGGCGACCTGCAGGGCGTGTTCGCGCGCATGCGCGACGATGCCAATGCCACCGTCGGCCAGCTCGGCCGCATCGTCACCCGCATCCAGCAGGCCACCTCGCGGCTGGACGTGGGCGTGGGCGAGATCGTCGCCGGCCACCATGATCTCTCGCAGCGCACCGAGCAGCAGGCGGTCAACCTGGAAGAAACGGCTGCGTCGATGCACGAGCTGACCGACACCGTCGGCCGCAACGCCGACGCCGCCGGCCGTGCCGATGCGCTGGTGCAGGGCGCGGCGGCGGTGGCCGCACGAGGCGGCCAGGCCGTGGGCCAGGTGGTGGCCACCATGCACGGCATCAGCGAAGCGTCGCGCCGCATCGGTGACATCACCCAACTGATCGACGGCATCGCGTTCCAGACCAACATCCTGGCGCTGAACGCCGCCG
>NZ_JACVTT010000046.1:0-35031 GCF_016624665.1 Stenotrophomonas sp. S39
GCTACCCGGCGCGCGTTACCCGTATCGCCAACAACTCACCGCCGCCCTGCAATGCATGCCGTTGCCTTTCACCAGCACCCAACCACGCGGTATCGCCGGCCTGCATCGGTGGCAGCCCGCTGTCCGCGCCGAATTCCGCATGCCCGGCCAGCAGGTACAGCGCCCAGGCCACGCCCGGTTCGCAGAAGAAGAACATCGACCCCACCAGCGGCCGGTGCAGCAGTTCGGCCTGCAACAGCCCGCGCTTCCACATCAGGTTGAAATCGTGGGTGGTGCCATCGACCAGCTCGCCGTCCAGCGCTACCTCACCGGCAAAGCGCACGCGCCCGTGCGGTCGCAGTACCTCGGCCACGCGGCCATCGGCGAAACGCAGGCGCACGCCATTGCCCTGCAGCAGCACCAGCTCGCGCTCCACCCCGGGGAACGCCGAGAACGCGGCGTCCTGCTCGATCTCGGCCACCGACAGGCGCAGCGCCCAGTCATCACCCTGCGCGGGCAGGCGCAGGATCTCGCGGGTCCAGCCCAGGCCGTTGCGCCAGCGTTCGCGGCGGTAATCCAGGCTGGAGATCACCTGGCTCGGGGTGCGCAGCAGAGCATCTATGTCCATGCGCGCATTGCATCATGCCGCGCGCGATCGCGCATCACCGCGCAGCAACGCCGCCCGCTTCGCCACACTGCGGTGACAGCAGCTGCGAATGCTGCAGCCATTGCGGGTCGGGATAGTAGGCAAACACCAGGGTGCCGCCACGCAGCGAATCGATCAGCGGCCGCGACACCGACAGGCGTACCGCCGGGCAGCCGAGGCTGCGGCCCAGCCGGCCCTGCAGGCGGGCCATCGTCGGGTTCACATAGGGCGCACCGTGGATGACGATCGCGCGGTCACGTGCCTTGTCGTTGAAGCCCGGCTCCAGCCCGTCCAGGCGCAGCGAATAGCCGTTGCCGCCCATGTAGGTTTCCTGCGCGGTGAACGCACCGATGCTGGACATGAAGCTGCCATCGCGGTTGGAGAAGTGCTCGGTGCGGTTGCCGCCACTGTTGCGGCCGTGCGCCACCCATTCCTCGAACAGCAGCCGCTGCCGCGCCAGGTCGAACACCCACAGGCGCTGCTCGGTGGACGGCCGCGAGTAATCGATGACGCCCAGCCGCTCGGCCTTGATGCCCAGCTCCGGCCGCTGCAGGGCGCAGCGCAACGCCGTCGCCGCCAGCTTCAATACGTGGCGGTCGGCGTTGGGCGCCGTGCGCGCCAGCAGCGCGGTCAGGTCGTCGGTGCTGGCGGTGGCGGGCGGCGCCGCGGCGACAGCGCTGCCGGCGGCGACCAGCGCGAGCAGACCGCAGGCGGCCTGCCAGCGCGTGCGTGAAGCAATCATGGGCACACGGTATTCGCTCAGGACTTCTTCGACGTGGGCGTGGCGGGTTCGGATTCCAAGACCGGCTGCAACCCCGATTCAGCCGCGCTTGGGCGCACCGCGGGCAGCGAGGTGACCAGCAGGGTCGTGCCCGGCACCAGCACCTGGTACAGCTGGCGGGCGAAATCGGCCGGCAGCGCCATCGGCAACGACGGCGTGGCCAGCAGGTCCGGGGTGGCCTGCGCGCGGTCCAGGCCCAGCAGCGGGTAGGCGGTCCACTGGTGCAGGCGCTGCTGCGTGTCCAGCGGGCTGGGCGTATCGCTGAAGCCCTGCCCCATCACGAACAACGTGGTGCCCTGGAACGCCGGCAGCGCATCGGCCCGCAGCGGCGATTCGCCGATCATCACGCCATCGCGCAGCACGTACAGGCGCTGGTCGTGCAGGCTGACCAGGATGCCGACCTGGCCGCTGGGGGCGACCGCATCGTCCCACCAGGCTTTGGCCGGGCTGGCGCCTTCAGTTTCCGGCAGAGCCTGGCCACGCGCGTTCACCGGTGCCAGCACCGCCGGGTAGGCCAGGGTCATCGGCGCACTCTTGGCGTCGGCCACCACCACCGTGTCGCCGCGCTGGGTTGCGCTGAACAGCTTCTGCGCGAACGCCTGCGGCAGGCGCACGCAGCCGTGCGAGGCCGGGTGCCCGGGCAGGCTGCCGCCATGCAGGGCAATGCCATCCCAGGTCAGCCGCTGCATGTAGGGCATCGGCGCGCTGTTGTAGAGGTTGGATTTGTGGTCCTTGTCTTTCTGCAGGATCGTGAACACGCCCGTGGGGGTTTCGTGCCCGGCCTTGCCCGAACTGATCGTGCTCAGGCCGATGGCGATGCCGTTGCGGTACACGTAGGCGCGCTGCTCATCCAGGCTGACCACCAGCACGATCGGGCCCACCGGCGACACTTCCGGGTGCCACAGGTACTCACCGGGCTTCAGATCGGTCGGGCCACGCACTTCGGCCGTAGCGGTGGCGGGCGTGGCGGCCTGGGCCGCCAACGGCAGGGCCAGGGCAAGTGCGAGCATCAGGGGCAGGCGGGGCAGGCGCATCCAGCAGGTTCCAATCCGTGGGGAACCTCCAACCTACACCATTGGCGGTGCAGCGCCGTGCCAGAACGTGCCCGCGCCAGAAAGCGAAATGCCCGGCGACACAACCATGTGTCGTACCGGGCACTCGTTACGTCCTTGTCGGCCTGCTGCCTCCCCCTCGCATCCTGCGCTGTGGGGGCGGCGTTGCATCCTGCACGCGGCCGCGTTCGTCCTGCTTGTATCTCAGCCCCTTCCACAGGTCTGTGATGCCACCATCCTGGTGATTGGTGCCGCATCCCTGCGACGGTCGGTGGGCACGTCCTTCCTGTCCGTGTCCGATGAACCAGCCTCCTGCCGGTCCCGACGATCCTGCTGTCAACGCCTGGGTACGGAGCGCACCGGTACCGATCCGGGTACCGGATCCGCTGGCAACATCGTGTTGCCGACGGTGATCCGCTGTCGATTCCGTTCGACGATTGCTGTCCCTATCCCCTTCACCTGCGTCAAGTCCTCGACGCGATGAAATGGGCCGTGTCTGCGCCGGTGCTCGACGATTGCCGCTGCCTTTACGGCCCCGACCATCGTCAATCCCTGCTGCAGCGCCTGGGCATCGGCCCGGTTGATGTCAATCGGCTCGGCGGCTTGCGCCCCCACCATCCACATCCCCAGTACCAACACCCTGAACACGACTGGCCAAGGCACGACGTGTATCTCCTTGTGGTTCTGGCCGTCCCGACCGGCAATCCTGTCGGTCGAAACAGTGTCCGTCACCACATGCACACAGACTATCGGTTTCCGGGATTTCTAAAAGCCAGCCAAATACCCGACGTGCTGTAGGAAAAACCCTACCCCCGGCACAGGCGTAGAATGGCCGCATCACACGCCCATGCAACCGGAGTTTCAGATGGACAGCGCCAAGCTCGGCCAATTCGTCAATGACAAGTGGGACAGCGAGATCGTCCCGCAGTTGGTCGACTACATCCGCATCCCCAACAAGTCGCCGATGTTCGACGCCAACTGGGTGCAGAACGGCTACATGGAACAGGCGGTCACCCTGATGGAAAACTGGGCCAAGGCCCAGGAACTGCCCGGCCTGAAGGTCGAGGTGGTCCGCCTGGAAGGCCGCACGCCGCTGATTTTCCTGGAAATTCCGGCCACCGGCGCCGAGACCGGCGACGACACCATCCTGCTCTACGGGCACCTGGACAAGCAGCCGGAAATGACCGGCTGGGACGAGGACCTCGGCCCGTGGATCCCGGTCCTGCGCGGCGACAAGCTGTATGGCCGCGGTGGCGCCGACGACGGTTACGCCATCTTCGGTTCGCTTGCCGCCGTGCTGGCCCTGCAGGCCCAGGGCCTGCCGCACGCCCGCTGCGTGGTGCTGATCGAAGCCTGTGAAGAATCCGGCAGCTACGACCTGCCCGCCTATGTCGACCACCTGGCCGACCGCATCGGCAAGCCGTCGCTGGTGGTCTGCCTGGATTCGGGCTGCGCCAACTACGACCAGCTGTGGTGCACCACCTCCCTGCGTGGCCTGACCGGCGGCAACTTCACCGTCAAGGTGCTCAACGAAGGCGTGCATTCCGGCGATGCCTCCGGCGTGATCCCGTCCAGCTTCCGCCTGCTGCGCCAGATCCTGTCGCGCATCGAGGACCAGGACACCGGCCGCATCCTGATCGACGGCATGAACGTGGAGATCCCGGCCGAGCGCCTGGCCCAGGCCAAGCGTGCCGCCGAAGTGGTCGATACCGAGATCTTCGAGAAGTTCCCGATGGTCGACGGCCTGCGCCCGATGAACGAAGACCTGACCGAGCTGGTGCTCAACCGCACCTGGCGCCCGGCGCTGTCGGTCACCGGCGTGGGTGGCATGCCGCCGCTGGAATCGGCCGGCAACGTGCTGCGCCCGCAGACCTCGGTGAAGCTGTCGCTGCGCCTGCCGCCGACCGCCGACGGCAAGACCTGCGGCGAACTGCTGAAGGAAGCGCTGCTGCGCGATCCGCCGAACGGCGCCCAGGTCACCCTGGACCTGGAAAAGGCCTCCACCGGCTGGAACGCCCCGGCCATGGCGCCGTGGCTGACCCAGGCCATCGACGACGCCAGCCAGGCCTTCTTCGGCAAGCCGGCGATGTACATGGGCGAAGGCGGCTCGATCCCGTTCATGGGCATGCTGGGCGAGAAGTTCCCGGGCGCGCAGTTCATGATCACCGGCGTGCTCGGCCCGCACTCCAACGCACACGGCCCGAACGAGTTCCTGCATATCCCGATGGGCAAGAAGGTCACCGCCTGCGTGTCCAAGGTCATCAGCGAGCACTACGCCGCCAGCCTGCGTGGCGAGACCAGCGGTTCGCCGGTGGCAGCCGACAGCGGCACCCGCCACGGCGACCACGGCTGCTGCTGACCGCACACCCGTGACGGACGCAGCCTGGCCTTGCTAGGCTGCGTCCACCCCAAGCGGAACGCATGCACATGAATGGTCTGTTCGGCAGCAGCAGCTGGCTGTACATCCTGCTGGTCGGCTTCTTCGTCGGCCTGCTCGGGCGTTTCTTCATGCCCGGCAACAACCGCATGGGCTGCCTGCTGACCATCGTGCTCGGCATCGTCGGCGCATTGGTGGCCGGCTGGTTCGGCCAGTACATGGGCTGGTACGCCCCCGGCGAGCCGGCCGGTTTCCTCGGCGCCGTGGTCGGCGCGGTGGCCGTGCTGGCACTGATGCGGCTGTTCACTCCGCGCCGCTGACGCCCCTCTTCCTTCTTTCTTCATGAGCTTGGCGCGCCCGTCGCGCCCCGAACTGCCTGCATGACCGAACCCGCCTCCGATCCCCAGCGCAGCGCGCAGCGCCTGCAGTGGGCCCGCACCCAGCTGGACGACGCCAACACGGTGGTCGAGCGCGCTTCGGTCGACGCCGGCCTGCGCAGCTATTGGCGTACCACCAGCCGTGGCGGCAGCCACATCGTGATGGATGCCCCGCCCGGCCTGGAAGATCCGCAGCCATGGTTGCGCATGCGCGGCCTGCTGCACGACCACGGCCTGCGCGTGCCCGCCCTGCTCGCCCAGGATCTCGACGCCGGCTTCCTGCTGCTGGAGGACCTCGGTGGCCCGACCCTGGCCAAGGTGCTGGACGAACGCAATGCCGATGCCTGGTTCGGCCGCGCCATCGACCAGCTGCTGCGCCTGCAGGCGATTCCCGTGCCGGATGATTTCGGCCGCTTCGGCGAAGCCCTGCTGCAGCGCGACGCCGGCCTGTTCGACGAATGGTTCCTGCAACGCCACCTGGGCATCACCCTGGAAGCCGCCGAGGCCGAAGGCCTGCAGCAGGCGCAGCGCCTGCTGATGGACAACGCGCTGGGCCAGGCCCAGCTGATGACCCATCGCGACTACATGCCGCGCAACCTGATGCCGGTCGACGACGGTCCGGCCATCCTCGATTTCCAGGACCTGGTGCGTGGCCCGATCGCCTACGACGCGGTGAGCCTGTTCAAGGACGCGTTCCTGAGCTGGCCGCTGCCGCGCGTGGACGCATGGCTGGCGCAGTACCACCAGCGTGCGCTCGACGCCGGCCTGCCGGTGCCTGACCGCGCGACCTTCCTGCGCGACGCCGACTGGATGGGCATCCAGCGCCACCTGAAGTGCCTGGGCATCTTCAGCCGCCTGCGTTACCGCGACAACAAGGGCCACTACCTGGACGACGTGCCGCGCTTCATTGGCTACCTGGACGAAGTGCTGCCGCGCTACCCCGAACTGGCCCCGCTGCAGCAGCTGCTGGACGTGCGCATCAAGCCGGCTGTGGCCGAACTGGCCGCACCGATGCGCGTGGTGCGCTGATGAAAGCCCTGATCTTCGCCGCCGGCCTGGGCGAGCGCATGCGCCCGCTGACCCTGCACACGCCCAAGCCGTTGTTGGCGGTGGCCGGCAAGCCGCTGATCGTCTGGCACCTGGAGCGGCTGGCCGCACTGGGCGTGCGCGAGGTGGTCATCAACACCGCATGGCTGGCCGGGCAGTTCCCGGCCACGCTGGGCGATGGCAGCCACTGGGGCCTGCAGCTGCACTTCGTGCACGAAGGCGAGACCCCGCTGGAGACCGGCGGCGGCATCCTCAACGCGCTGCCGCGGCTGGGCGATGCGCCGTTCCTGGTGGTCAACGGCGATATCTGGACCGATTTCGATTTCGCCACCCTGCCCCGCGAGCCGCAGGGCCAGGCGCACCTGGTACTGGTGGACAACCCGGCGCAGCACCCCGAGGGCGACTACCGCCTGGATGCGCAGGGCCTGCTGCACCACGACCGCGCCGGCCCGTGCCTGACCTATGCCGGCATCGGCGTGTACCGCCCGTCGATCGTGGCGGACTGGCGCGCGGTGATCGGCGATGCGCCGGGCAGCGAGCGAGACCCGCCGAAGTTCTCGGTGGTGCCGCTGCAGAAGCATTTCATGGCGCAGGGGTTGATGACCGGGCAGCACCATCGCGGGCGCTGGACCGATGTCGGGACGGTGGATCGGCTGCGGGCGCTGGACGCGGAGTTGGCAGCGAACGGCTGAGCCCCTCGTGGCTGGCAGCGTGGTCGGTAGAGTCGAGCTTGCTCGACTGCAAAGCCGTGCTTGGCCGGGCGGGATGGCTACACCGGGGACGCCGTGAATCCATCCATGGAGGCTTGTCCGCGGCATCCATGCCGCAGACACCCCCGCGTAGCCATCCCGCCCGGCCTCTGACAGTTTCCGTGCGCGTCCAGCCACGGAAAAGAAAAAGAAAAGCAAAAGCGGATCGCGTCGCTGCGCTCGCTCACTTGCTCTTGTAGAGCCGAGCCCACGCTCGGCTGCCTTTGGCCGTCCGCCCCCATGCAAGAAAGCCGAGCATAGGCTCGGCTCTACAGGAAATTCATTCCCGCGTGGTGTCGACCAACGGTCGACACCCACCAAGAGCCGCGGGAACCTGTCGAAGGCGGGGCGCTGTGGGCTTGCAGGGTGTGAGCCGCATGGATGCGGCGACCAAGCCCCCATGGATGGGTTTACGGCGTCCCCGCACGCCCACAGCGCCCCGCCTCCCCTCAGGAAGCCAGCACTTGATCTTGACGTTGCTCCAGCGGGTGCAGGGCGGCAGCCCTGCAAAGAAAACACACCCCTCAGTAGCGAGGGCGGCCTTCTTCCAGTACCTGGCGCAGGAACGGCACCGTGATCCGCCGCTTCGCCGCCAGCGATTCCCGGTCCAGCCAGTCCAGCAGCGTGATCAACCCACCCAGCTCGCGCCCGGTGTGCGACAGCAGCCACTCGATGGCCGCTTCGTCGATCGCCAGCCCACGCCGCAGCGCGCGCTCGCGCAACACTGCCGCGCGGCCTTCCTCATCCAGCGGCTGCAGCAGCACGCGCACGCACTGGCCCAGCCGCGAACGCAGGTCCGGCAGCACCAGACCCAGCTCGCCCGGCGCACGCTGCGCCGTGTACAGCACCGTCACCCCCGCCGCGCGCGCGCGGTTGTGGAAGTCGAACAGCGCGATCTCGTCCTCGCGATGGCCCGCCACCGCATCCAGGCCATCCAGCGCCACCAGTTCGCGCTGCTCCAGGCCATCCAGCGCCGCCGCCACCCGGCCGACCGCACCGGCCAGCGGCACGTAGGTCGGCAGGCGCCCGGCCTGCTGCGCGCTGGAACACATCGCCAGCGCCTGGTGGGTCTTGCCCGTGCCCGCCGCACCTTCCAGGTAGACCCAGTCGTGGCTGGCACCCACCGCGATCGCACGCAGCTGCGCCAGCGCGCCATCCGGCGCACCGATGAAGGTCTCCAGGCGCTGGTCCCGCGGGTAATGCAGGGCCAGCGGAAGTTGCGGCACACCAATCACTTCGGGTCCGGGCCGTTCTCGTAGGGGTCGAGGATGATATGGGGCGCGTCGATCACGCCATCAAGCACGATCGCCGGCTTTTCGCCGACGTACAGCTCGCTCTGGCGGTAACGCTGGTGCGCATAGCGCAGCAGCACGTTGCTGACCGCCGCCACCGGCAGCGCCAGCAGCATGCCGAGGAAACCGAACAGCTGGCCACCGGCCATCACCGCGAAGATCACCGCCACCGGGTGCAGGCCGATCTTGTCGCCGACGATGCGCGGGGTCAGCACGTAGCTCTCCAGCAGCTGGCCAACGGTGAACACCACGCCGACCAGGAGCAGCAGCTTCAGGTCGATGCCCTGTGCCTGCACGAGCGCTGCCACCACTGCCATCACGATGCCGGTGGTCGCGCCCAGGTAAGGGATGAAGCTGATCAGGCCAGCCACCAGGCCGATCAGCAGGCCCAGCTTCAGGCCGACCATCGACAGGCCGGCGGCGTAGATCACGCCCAGCGCCACCATCACCAGGAACTGGCCACGGATGAACGCGCCCAGCACCTCGTTGGATTCGCGGGCCAGGTTGGTGATCGTGCCGATGTGGTTGCGCGGGATCACCGAGGCCACGCGCTCGACCAGCTTGTCCCAGTCACGCAGGAAGTAGAACGCCAGGATCGGCAGCAGCGCCAGGTTGACCATCCAGGTCACCACCGTGAAGCCCGAGCGCGAGACATAGCCCATGAAGGTCGTGGCGAAGCCGCCGGCCTGCTGCCAATGGCTGCGCACCCACTCGATCAGGCGGTCCGGATCCATCCACTGCATCACTTCCAGGCCGGTCTTCTGCTCGAACCAGGGGATGCCGGTCTGCATCAGCCAGGCCTGGGCCTGCGGAACAGCGGCCATCAACGTGGTGATCTGGCGCTCGATCATCGGTACCAGCACCAGCAGCAGTGCGGTGATGACCAGCACCATGGCCACGAACACCAGCACCACGCCGGTATTGCGCGAACGGCCGGTGGCCTCGATGCGGTCGACCAGCGGGTCGCCCAGCCAGGCCAGCGCCAAGGCCAGCACGAACGGGGTCAGGATGGGGGCCAGCAGCCACACCACCCAGCCGATCAGCAGGGCGACGGCCACGTACTTCAGCCGTCGCAGGAACTGCGCGATTTCCGCTTCCGGGGCCTGGATCATCGCAGTCGGTACTCGTTGCTGACCGGGGCCGGCTGCGGTGCGCCGGTGCTGTCATCGATCGGCGCCGGCAGGGCCGGCAGGGGCGCCGAAGGCACCAGCACGCCGTTGTCGCCCAGCATGCGGTTGAAGCCGGCCAGGCCGGTGGTCATTTCCAGGTTCAGCTCCAGGCGGTCGCCCGTCGCCCGCAGCGGGGTGACGTTGCGCACCACCGGCACCTCGCGCAGGCCGGCGGCCAGGCGCAGGTACTCATCGGCGCTGTTGATGCCGGTCACCACCACGCGGTAGGCACCGGCTGCACCGGTGGCCGCGCCGGCCTTGGCGTAGCGCTTGACCAGGGCATCGGCGGCGCCGTCGGCACCGGCCGCCATCGCGCGCATGGCGTTGGCGTCCTTGGTGGTCCACTTGTTCAGCTCGCGGCCGTTGTCGACGAACACCCAGTCCGCCTGCCAGCCGCCATTGGCGCGGTACAGCTTGCCGATCAGCTGCATCGGCGGCGAGTAGCGTGACGACGCGCGGGCCACCGCAGCGCTGTCCTGGCGCCAGATCGCGCCGGCCAGGGCCTGTTCGGCGGCGCCGCCACTGGGCAGGCCCAGCTTGTAGCCGCGCTCGATGGCCCGGTTCAGCAGCGGGCGCGCGGCATTGGCCTGCTGCACGCTGACCAGGCGCGGGCCACTGCCGTCGTCCACCGCCAGCCAGACCACCGGCTTCGGCCGCGGCTGCGGCCACAGCGGCAGCCCCAGGGCCGACACCAGCGCATCGACGTCATCTTCGCGGAAACGGGCCACCAGCAGGGTCCGGTAGCTGGGTGCGCCACTGGCGCCCACGCTCTGATCCTGCTTGAAGTCATAGCTGGCCACGTAGTCCTTGGCGTTGCGCAGGGCCTGCGCCACGCCGGGGCGCGACATGACGCTGCGGTCACCGGACAGCTTGCCCAGGACCACGCTCAGGGCACGGGCCAGGCCACCGTTGCGGTCGGCCTCGGCCTGGCTGTTGACGGGCACTTCGGCCTCGTAGGCACCACTGGCGGTGGCGACATCGCCCTCGGTGCGAAGGCCGCTCTGGGCCATCGTGGCCACCGGCAGGCACAGCGCAAGGAGCAGGGTGAGAATAAGGCTGCGGCGCATCAGGACATCCATTGGCTCGACGTATCCGGGGGGAATTGTTGCCCGAATACGGACTTTGCGCCAATGCGGCCTGTTAAAATCGCCCGTTCAACCCCTGCCAGCGCCGACGCCCGTGACCAACACCCCGTCTTCCGCCCCCTCCCCCCTCACCTACCGTGATGCGGGCGTCGACATCGACGCCGGCAACGAACTGGTCGAGCGGATCAAGCCCCTGGTCAAGCGCAGCTTCCGCCCGGAAGTGATGGGCGGCCTGGGCGGCTTCGGCGCCCTGTTCGACCTGTCCAACAAGTACCGCGAGCCGGTGCTGGTGTCGGGCACCGACGGCGTGGGCACCAAGCTGAAGCTGGCCCACCAGCTGAACCGCCACGATACGATCGGCATCGACCTGGTCGCCATGTGCGTCAACGACGTGCTGGTGCAGGGCGCCGAGCCGCTGTTCTTCCTGGACTATTTCGCCACCGGCAAGCTGGACATCGACACCGCCGCGGCGGTCGTGGGCGGCATCGCCAACGGCTGCACCGAGGCAGGCTGCGCGCTGATCGGCGGCGAAACCGCTGAAATGCCCGACATGTACGCCCCGGGCGAATACGACCTGGCCGGCTTCACCGTCGCTGCGGTCGAGAAGAGCGAACTGAAGGACGGCGCCAGCGTGGCCGCCGGCGACGTGCTGATCGGCATCGCCTCCTCCGGCCCGCATTCCAACGGCTACTCGCTGGTGCGCCGCATCTACGACCGCGCCGGCCAGCCGGCCGACCTGGAGCTGGAAGACGGGGTGAAGCTGGTCGATGCGCTGATGGCGCCGACCCGCCTGTACGTCAAGCCGATCCTGTCGCTGCTGAAGTCGCATGGCGCGGCCATCCACGGCATGGCCCACATCACCGGTGGCGGCCTGACCGAGAACATCATCCGCGTGGTGCCCGAAGGCCTGGGCCTGGACATCCAGGCCTCGGCCTGGCCGCTGCCGCCGGTGTTCCAGTGGCTGCAGAAGGAAGGCGCCGTCGTCGACAGCGAAATGTGGCGCACCTTCAACTGCGGCATCGGCTTCGTGCTGATCGTCGCCCCGGAGCAGGTCGCTGCCGTGTCCGAAGCCGTGCAGGCGCAGGGCCTGGCTCACTGGCCGATCGGCCAGGTGGTCACCGCCAGCGGCGCCGAGCGCGTCCGCATTGCCTGATACGCACCCAGGAGCCCGCATGGACGCTACGCCCCCCCTGCCCACCGCACCGGTGCCGCCCCCGGCACCGGCCGTGCCCGGGCTGACCTCGCAGGACAACGACCACCTGCGCCTGCTCTCGATCTTCCACTACGTGGTGGCCGGGCTGGCGGCGGTGTTCGCCCTGATCTTCGTGTTCCACATCGTGATGGGCATCGCCATGCTCAACGGCACCCTGCCGATGAGCTCCAACGGCCAGCCCAGCTCGGCGCAGGAACAGCAGTTCGCGGGCTGGTTGTTCATCATCATGGGCAGCGGCGTCGTCTCGCTTGGCCTGGTGATGGCCGGCTTCATCGCCTATGCCGGGCGCTGCCTGAAGCAGCGGCGGCGCTACCTGCTGTGCCTGGTCGTGGCCGGCCTGTCGTGCCTGTTCACCCCGTTCGGCACCGTGCTGGGCGTGTTCACCCTGATCGTGCTGCTGCGGCCACAGGTGAAGGCCGCCTTTGCCGCCAACGTCCCTACCCGAAGCTGAGTTGCCGATGGCCGTCGCCCCGCCCCCGCTGAACCGGCCACGCGGCTGGACCGACCTGCAGGTCAACAGCCACCTGCATTCGCTGAAGATCCTGTTCTACATCTACGGCGGCCTGCAGCTGGTGCTGGCCGTCCTGCTGCTGCTCGCAGCGGCCGGCGGCTATGTCAGCGAGAGCCACAGCACCGATCCCGAAGCATCGCCGGCCCTGCTGGCCGCGCTCTTCGTCGGTGCCAGCCTGGTCTTTGCCGCGCTGGGCGGCCTCAGCCTGACCGCAGCCCGCCGCCTGTCCCAGCGCCGCCAGCGCACGCTGTGCATGGTCGCCGCCGGTGCGGCCTGCCTGGGCGGTGCGCTGGGCATCGCGCTGGGCGTCTACGCGCTGGTCGTGCTGCTGCGTGCCGAAGTCGTGGCCAGCTTCAGCGAACCGGGCAGCGCCGTCGTCGCATGACCGCCCGTATCGCCGTACTGGCTTCCGGCCGTGGCAGCAACCTGCAGGCCATCCTCGATGCGATCGCGGCCGGCCGCCTGCCGGCCGAGGTGGTGGGCGTGTTCTCCGACCGCCCCGATGCGGCCGCGCTGCAGCGGGTCGGGCACGGACAGCGCTGGGCGCACGCGCCGAAGACCTTCAGCGACCGCGCTGCCTACGAACAGGCGCTTGGCGATGCCGTCCACGCCGTGGCCCCGGACTGGATCGTCTGCGCCGGTTACATGCGCATCCTCGGTGCCGGCTTCGTGCAGCGCTTCAACGGCCGCCTGGTCAACATCCATCCTTCCCTGCTGCCGCTTTACAAGGGGCTGCACACCCACGCCCGTGCCCTGGATGCCGGCGACGCCGAGCATGGGGCCAGCGTGCACCTGGTGGTGCCGGAGCTGGATGCCGGTACCGTGCTGGCCCAGGCGCGCGTCCCGGTGCTGCCCGGCGATGACGCAACCCGCCTGGCCGATCGCGTGCTGGCGGTCGAGCATCCCCTGCTGATCGCCACCCTGCAGCTGCTGTGCGATGGCCGCCTGGCTGAACGGGAGGGCCGGCCGACACTCGACGGTCACCCCCTGTTTAGCCCATTGGCTCTAGATTCCGCCGGGAACCTGAACCGGTAACGCCCGTGCACACGCCCCGCTGACTGCGGGGCTGGCATCCTGCCACCTCCTGCGGTTCCTGCCTGCCATGAAGAACACGCCCCCGTTGCGCAAATTCCTGCTGCTGCCGTTCGCCGTGCTCGCCTGTGCCGCTTGGGCGCAGACCCCGCCGTCGGCCGAACCGGCGCCCATGGTGGAGGCACCGGCCGAACCGCCCCTGCCCGCGCTGCCGGCCATGGCCTGGGAACCGCCGCCGCTGCAGCCGTTCAGTGCCACCTACCAGGCCTTCTACAAGGGCAAGGAGGCTGGCGACGCAACCATGCAGGTGACCCACACCGGCGGCAACCAGTGGCGGGTGGACATGCAGGTGGTCGGCCGCCGCGGCTTTGCCAGCGTGCTCGGCCTGAACCTGGAGCAGAGCACCGTGTTCGACGTGCGCAATGGCGTCTACGCGCCGTTGAGCCAGAGCACCGTGCGCAAGGGCCTGTTCCTGGGCAAGAAGGCGGTAGGCACCTACAACTGGGAAACCGGCACCGCGCAATGGACCGGCGATGTGAAGAAGGACCGTGCCAAACCCATTCCGCTGCAGCCCGGCGACCAGAGCGCGCTGCTGCTGAACCTGTCGCTGATGCGCGACGCCCGCCCCGGCGTGGCCATGCACTACCGCTACGTTGAACTGGGCAAGGTGCGCCAGCACGACTACCAGGCGGCCGCGCAGACCGAGAACGTGGAGGTCGGCGATCTGTCCTACAACGCGCTGAAGGTGTACCGCACCAACGGCGGCAACAACGAAACCATTCTGTGGATCGCCAACGGTGTCCCCACGCCGGTGCGCATCCTGCAACGCGAAGATGGCGAGGACCGTGTCGACCTGCGCCTGATCGAATACCAAGGAGTATGAGCATGACGACCCTGACCCGCCCGCTGACCTGGATCGCCGCTGCCGCACTGTCGGTGGCCAGCCTGCCGGCCATGGCCCTGCAGCCGTTCAAGGCTGATTACCTGGCCAGCTACATGGGCATGCAGGCCAACGGCACCATGACCCTGGCCAGCGAAGGCAGCGGCAAGTGGCGCTACAACCTGCAGGTGAAGAACCAGCTGGCCGACCTCAGCCAGAGCACCGTGTTCGAGGAAGTGCGTGGCCAGCTGCGCCCGCTCAGCAGCCAGGACCGCTCGGCGCTGCTGGTGAAGAAGCGCAACGTTCAGGCCAACTACAACTGGACCAGCAACCAGGCCACCTGGACCGGCGACATCAAGCCGGACCGCGCCGGCCCGGTCGCGCTGAAGGCCGGTGACATGGATGCGCTGCTGATCAACCTGGCCATCGCCCGCGACCTGGCCGCCGGCAAGCCGCTGACCTACCGCATGGTCGACGAGGGCCGCATCAAGAACATGACCTACAAGGTCGTGGGCAAGGAAGCGGTGACCGTGGGCGGCAAGAGCTACCAGGCCACCAAGGTGTCGCGCGTGGATGGCGACAAGGAGCAGATCGCCTGGATCGTGCCCGAGTTCCCGGTGCCGACCCGCATCCTGCAGCGCGAAGGCGGCCGCGATGCGCTGGACCTGACCATCAAGGCGCTGAACTGACCCACCCTGCCGCGGTAGCGCCGGGCCTTGCCCGGCGGCTTCTGCTTCCGCGCTGCGCGCTCGCCGGGCATGGCCCGGCGCTACCGTAAAGAAAACGCCCGCTTGCGCGGGCGTTTTCTTATTTCTTCTCTTCCGCTTCGGCCGGCTTGAACTCGGTGCGGCAGTCCACCCGGATCTGCTGGCCACTGCTGCGCCAGACGAATGTGCGGCAATGGCGGTTGCCTTCCTGGCTGTCGTTCACCGCAACGGCATAGAACGACTGGATGATCTCGTCACGGCTGACCGTGCCATCGCCATTCCAGTCCATGTCCTTCTGCTCGATGCCCTTGGTGATGGCCAGGTTGGCGTACCAGGCATAGCCCAGCCACGCCAGCACGATCAGCACCAGCGCCAGCAGCGCCTTGCGGCGGGGGCTGAAGCGGCCGCGCAGGATCATGGCACGCGCCGGATGGTGGCACCGAGCGAAGACAGCTTCTCTTCGATGTTCTCGTAGCCACGGTCGAGGTGGTAGATGCGGTCGATGGTGGTCTCACCGTCGGCCATCAGGCCGGCCAGGATCAGCGACGCCGATGCGCGCAGGTCGGTGGCCATCACCGGCGCACCGCTCAGGCGCTCGTGGCCGCGGGCAATGGCGGTGTGGCCTTCCACCTGGATGTCCGCGCCGAGGCGCAGCAGTTCGTTGACGTGCATGAAACGGTTCTCGAAGATCGTTTCGTTGATCACGCCCACGCCATCGGCCACGCAGTTGAGCGCCATGAACTGCGCCTGCATGTCGGTCGGGAACGCCGGGTACGGCGCGGTGGTCAGGTTGACCGCCTTCGGCCGCTTGCCGTGCATGTCCAGGGTGATGCTGTCTTCGGTGGTCTCGATCGTCGCACCGGCCTCGACCAGCTTGGACAGTACGGCGTCCATGGTGTTCGGGCGCGCGCGGTTCACGGTCACCTTGCCGCCGGTCATCGCCGCGGCCACCAGGAAGGTGCCGGTTTCGATGCGGTCGGGCAGCACTTCATGGCGGCCACCGGACAGGCGCTCGACGCCTTCGATGACCAGGCGGGCGGTGCCCAGGCCCTCGATCTTCGCGCCCAGCGCGATCAGGCAGTGGGCCAGATCGGTCACTTCCGGTTCCATCGCGGCGTTGTCGAGGATGGTGGTGCCCTCGGCCAGCACGGCCGCCATCAGCACGTTCTCGGTGCCGGTGACGCTGACCATGTCGAAGGTGAAGTGGCCACCCTTCAGGCGCTGGGCGGTGGCCTTGATGAAGCCGTTCTCGACCACGATGTCCGCACCCAGCGCCTGCAGGCCCTTGATGTGCTGGTCGACCGGGCGCGAACCGATCGCGCAGCCGCCGGGCAGCGACACTTCGGCCGCGCCGAAGCGGGCCAGCAGCGGGCCCAGCACCAGGATCGAGGCGCGCATGGTCTTGACCAGCTCGTAGGGGGCCACGTGCTGGTTGACCGGGCGCGGGTCGACCACGATCGCGCTGCCGCGCGACAGGGTGCCCTGGTCGATGGTGACCTTGGCGCCCAGTTCGCCCAGCAGCTTCACCGTGGTGACCACGTCGTGCAGGTGCGGCACGTTGGTGATCTCCACCGGCGCATCGGCCAGCAGCGTCGCGCAGAGGATGGGGAGGACGGCGTTCTTCGCGCCGGAGATGCTCACTTCACCGTGCAGCGCAGCGCCGCCGGTCACAACGATCTTGGCCATGTATTGGGAATCTTCTGCGGTTCAGCCGGCTTCGGCCGGGGTCACGGTTTTCAGCGCCAGCGCGTGGATCGCGCCGCCCATCAGGTCGCCCAGGGTGGCATAGACCATCCGGTGGCGGGCCAGCGGCATCTTGCCGGCAAAGGCCTCACAGACCACGGTCGCTTCGAAGTGCACGCCATCGTCACCGCGCACGTCGGCGCGGGCGCCCGGCAGGCCGGTTTCGATCAGGTTGCGGATGGTGTCGGCGTCCAACGGGCTTTCCTAATAAAATGAACCCTCATTCTACTTCCGCTGCGTGGCGTCCGCATGGCCGAGTCCTCCCTGCCCCTTCGTTCCGTCGATCCTGCCGCCCTGGTGGCCAGCGGCCGCCGCGTGTTCGAGATCGAGCAGCAGGCGCTGCAGGCCGTCGCCAGCGGGCTGGGCGAGGCATTCCAGCAGGCCTGCCAGGCCATCCTGGGCAGCCGCGGCCGGGTGGTCGCCACCGGCATGGGCAAGTCCGGCCATGTCGCCCGCAAGATCGCCGCCACCCTGGCCTCCACCGGTACCCCGGCCTTCTACGTGCACCCGGGCGAGGCCGGCCACGGCGACCTGGGCATGATCACCGAGGACGACGTGGTGCTGGCGCTGTCCTATTCGGGCGAATCGGACGAGGTGCTGATGCTGCTGCCGGTGCTCAAGCGCCAGGGCAATGTGTTGATTTCCATGACCGGACGGCCGCAGTCCAGCCTGGCCAAGGCCGCCGACGTGCACCTGGACGTGAGTGTGCCGGCCGAGGCCTGCCCGCTGGCGCTGGCGCCGACCTCCAGCACCACCGCCTCGCTGGCGATGGGCGATGCGCTGGCCGTCGCCCTGCTCGACGCGCGCGGCTTCACCGCGGACGACTTCGCCCGCTCGCACCCGGCCGGCAGCCTCGGCCGCCGCCTGCTGCTGCATATCACCGACGTGATGCACAGTGGCGACGACCTGCCCAAGGTCGACGCCGGCGCCAGCCTCAGCCAGGCGCTGGTGGAGATGAGCCGCAAGCGGCTGGGCATGACCGCCGTGGTCGATGCCCAGGGCGTGCTGATCGGCCTGTTCACCGACGGCGACCTGCGCCGTGCGCTGGACACCGAACTGGATGTGCGCACGGCGAAGATCGCCGAGGTGATGACCCGCAACCCGCGCACCATCGGTGCCGACCAGCTGGCGGTGGAAGCCGCCCGGCTGATGGAAACCCACAAGATCAACGGCCTGATCGTGGTTGACGGCGAGGGCCGGGCGGTCGGCGCGCTGAACATTCATGACCTGTTGCGGGCCCGGGTGGTTTAACCGAGAGTCCGTAGACCCCATTCAGACTGTAAACCGCACCCGCCCCGAACGAGCCTGATGCCCTGATGCCCTGGTCCCCCCTGCCCGCCTTCCCCGCCCACCTGCATGCCACCGCGGCCTGTATCCGCCTGGCCTGCTTCGACGTGGACGGCACCCTCACCGACGGTCGGCTGTACTACGACAAGGACGGCAATGAGAGCAAGGCGTACTTCGTGCAGGATGGTCTGGGCCTGAAACTGCTGCAGCAGCACGGTATCCACCCCGTGCTCATCACCGCGCGCAACAGCCAGTCCGCGCTGCGGCGCGGCGCCGACCTGGGCATCGACACCCAGATCGCGGTGGGCGACAAGCTGGCCAGCGTGCAGGCGCTGTGCGCCCAGCACGGCATCGGCCTGGACCAGGTGGCGTTCATGGGCGACGACCTGCCCGACCTGGCGCCGCTGGGCGCGGTCGGCCTGGCCGTGGCTCCGGCCAACGCGCACCCGTGGATCGCTGAACGCGTGCATTGGACCACCCGCAGCGATGGCGGCCGTGGCGCCGCTCGCGAACTGTGCGACGTGCTGCTGGCCGCGCAGGGGCATATCGATGCCGTACTGGCGAGGTTCGGCGCATGAATGCTCCGTCGCTGAACTGGCGCACCGTGCTCGGCATCGGCCTGCTGCTGGCGGCCCTGCTGAGCAGCTGGGCCGCCCTGCGCAACCGCGACAAGGGGCCGGTGCAGACCGGCCAGGACGTGGGCGTGGATTACATCCTGCACGACTTCCAGATCGTGGCGCTGGACGAACAGGGCAAGGAATCGACCACCCTGCGCGCACCGCTGCTGGAGCGCCAGCGCGGCGACCAGACCATCAACATCACCACCCCGCTGTTCGAGATGCCCGACAAGGACGGCCAGCACTGGACCCTGCGCGCGCAGACCGGCTGGCTCAGCGCCAAGGGCGACGAGATGAAGCTGCGCGGCGACGTTTCAGGCGACAGCCCGGCCGCCCCCGGCGTGGTGCCCACCACCTTCCGTACCGACCACCTGGACGTGTTCCCGAAGGAAAGCCGCGCCCGTACCGATGCCAAAGTGACCATGACCCGCCCGGGCATGGAACAGTCCGGCGTCGGGTTCGAGGTGGATTCGAAGAACAACACGTATCATTTCCTCAGCCAGTCCAAGGGCCGCTACACGCCCCAACGCTGATTCCGCCGCTGGCCCGCGACGTCGCCATGGCGACTGGCGCGAGGCCGCAGCCCCCACCCGCCGCCCGGCCTGACCGGGCAGCCTCACCGGTAGAACGGACCCCGATGAAGATTCCCTTTGCTGCCGTGCTCGCCCTTGGTCTCCTGGTTCCCGCCTTCGCGCAGGCCAAGTCCACCGACCGCAACGAGCCCATGAACATCGATGCCGGCGCACAGGCCGGCAACCTCACCGGTGATGGCAAGACCACCCTGTCGCAGGGCGTGATCATCACCCAGGGCACGCTGGACCTGCGCTCGTCCGAGGCCGAGATCTACATGAAGGACGGCGAAGCCGTGCGTGCCGTGTTCACCGGCAAGCAGGCCAAGATGAAGCAGCAGCTCGATGACGGCACCTGGATGGATGCGGTGGCCGACAAGATCGACTACGACATCAAGACCGAGATCATCACCCTCACCGGCAACTACAAGGTGACCAGCGCGCGCGGTACCAATGCCGGCCAGCGCATGGTCTACAACACCCGTACCGGCGAAATGAATTCCGGTGGCGACGGCAGCCGCGTGCGTACCGTCATTCCGCCCAAGAACAAGACGCCTGCGGCGCAGCCGGCGGCCGGGAGCAAGAAGTAATGCTTGTCGCCAAGGGCCTGCGCAAGAAGTACAAGCAGCGCGAAGTCGTCAAGGACTTCGGGCTGACCCTCGATGCCGGCGAAGTGGTCGGCCTGCTCGGCCCCAACGGTGCCGGCAAGACCACCTGCTTCTACATGATCGTGGGCCTGGTGGAGGCCGATGCCGGCAGCATCGTGCTCGACGGCCAGGACATCACCGGCGACCCGATGTATACGCGCGCCAAGCAGGGCGTGGGCTACCTGCCGCAGGAACCGTCGGTGTTCCGCAAGCTGACCGTGGCCGACAACCTGCGCCTGGTGCTGGAACTGCGCGACGACCTGGATGCGGCCGGCCGCGAGCGCGAACTCAACAGCCTGCTGGACGAACTGCAGCTGGGCCACGTGTCCGAGCAGCTCGGTGCCAGCCTGTCCGGTGGTGAACGCCGCCGCTGCGAGATCGCCCGCGCACTGGCCGCCAAGCCGCGCCTGATCCTGCTGGACGAACCCTTCGCCGGCGTCGATCCGATCTCGGTCGGCGAGATCCAGCGCATCGTCACCCACCTCAAGCAGCGCGGCATCGGTGTGCTCATCACCGACCACAACGTGCGCGAAACCTTGGGAATCTGCGACCGCGCGTATATCCTCGCTGAGGGCACCGTACTGGCCCAGGGCTCGCCGGAAGCGATCCTGGACAACGCCGACGTCCGTCGCGTCTACCTTGGAGACTCCTTCAAGCTGTGACCGCGGCCGCCGGGCCCTTCCCCTCCGTTTCGGCATAGGCATGAAGACTCGGCTGCAGACATCGTTGGGACAGCAGCTGGTGCTGACACCACAGCTGCAGCAGGCGATCAAGCTGCTGCAGATGTCCACCACCGAGCTGGAGCTGGAAATCGCCCAGGCGGTGGAAAGCAACCCCCTGCTGGACTGGGCCGACAGCAACGATGACGGCGCCGGTGCGGGCAGCGATGCCGGCGATGACCACGGCGCCGACAGCGATGCACCGCCGGAGCCCGCGCAGGCCAGCGGCGACGACTGGGCCCCCGCCGAGCAGGACTGGAGCAATCCGGGCAGCAGCGGCAGTTTCGACGACGATGAAGACACCGGCAGCGCCGCCGAGCGGGTGGCCGAGGTCGAGACCCTGGCCGATCACCTGCTGTGGCAGCTGCACCTGTCGCATCTGTCGATGCGCGACCGCAGCATCGGGGCCGCGCTGATCGATGCGCTGGAAGAAGACGGTTACCTGCGCGAGCCGCTGGCGACGATCGCCGAGACCCTGCTGCCGGCCATCCACGCCGGTGAAGACGAGATCCTGACCGTGCTGCACCAGGTGCAGCGCTTCGACCCGGTGGGCGTGGCCGCGCGCTGCCTGGGCGAATGCCTGCAGCTGCAGCTGGACGTGCTGCCCGCCGACACCCCCGGCCTGGCGCTGGCCCGGCAGGTCGCCGCCGGCCCGCTGGAGCGCCTGCCGCGCAGCGGCGTGGCCGGCCTGGCCCAGGAACTGAAGCAGCCGCTCGCCGAGGTCGAGACCGCGGTCGCCCTGCTGCGCTCGCTGGACCCGCGCCCGGGTACCCAGATCGCACCGCTGGCGCAGGACACCTACGTGGTGCCGGACGTGGTGGTATGGCGGCAGAACGGGCTCTGGCGCGCCGCGCTGGCCGCCCATGCCGGGCCCAAGGTGATCATCCACCGCGGCTACGAACAGATGATCCGCCGCTGCGGCGAAGCCGACGCCGGTTACCTGCGCGCCCAGCTGCAGGAAGCCCGCTGGCTGCTTAAGGGCCTGCAGGCACGCGGCGAAACCCTGCTGCGCGTGGTGCGCAGCCTGATCCACCAGCAGGCCGGTTTCCTCGAATTCGGTGAACAGGCGCTGCGCCCGCTGACCCTGCGCGAGATCGCCGCCGAACTGGGCCTGCACGAATCCACCGTCTCGCGGGCGATCGCCCGCAAGCACGTGCGCACGCCGCGCGGCACCCTGCCGCTGCGCGCGTTCTTTGCATCGGGCATCGACACCGAAGGCGGTGGCGAAGCATCCAGTACCGCCATCCAGGCGATGATCCGCCGCCTGATCGATGACGAAAACCCACGCAAGCCGCTTTCTGACGCCAAGCTGGCTGACCTGCTCAAAACGTCGGGAATCCCAGTAGCGCGGCGCACCGTGGCGAAGTATCGTGAGGCCATGAACATCTCCGCCTCGCACGAAAGGGTCAGAATCGCTTGACGCGCCGCCGCGCCCGGCGGAGAGGTTCATTGGCACATCCGAACACAGGAGAAACCCGATGCGCATCGAAACGTTTGGCAAAGATGTCGAAGTCACCCCGGCCCTGCAGTCGTATGTTGAAGAAAAGCTGGCCCGGGTCGGAAAGCACTTCGACCAGCACTGCGAAGCGCGGGTAACCCTCAAGCTGCAGAAGACCGAACACCACGTCGACGCCAGCCTCAATATTCCCGGCCAGACCCTGCATGCCGAAGCCGGCGGCCAGACCATGTATGCCGCCATCGACGTGCTGGCGGACAAGCTCGACCGCCTGGTGATCAAGCACAAGGAGAAAAAACAGCAGCACGCTCCACTGCCGGTGGGCGACAATGGCGGCTGATCGCCACCGTTCCCCGCAGACATGCCCCTGACTGACCTCCTGGCGGCCGTGCAGACCCAGCTCTGCACGGCCACCGACCGCGACAGCGTCCTGCAGGCCGCCGCCGGGTTGCTGGCCTGCCGCCAGGCCAACGCCGAACAGATCTACCTCAACCTGTGCCAGCGCGAAGCCCTGGGCAGTACGGCGATCGGTTGCGGCATCGCCATTCCCCATGGCCGGGCCCCTGCCCTGGACCGTCCCCGCGGCGCCCTGCTGCGGCTGCAGACCCCGGTCGATTTCGGCGGCGATGAACCGGTGGACCTGGTGTTCGCCATGGCCGTCCCCGCCCACTACACCCACCAGCACCTGATGCTGCTGTCGGAACTGGCCGAGCTGTTCTCGACGCCCTCGATCCGCGACGCCCTGCGCGCGGCGGGCGATGCGCGGGCACTGCGCGAGGCCCTGGACCTTCCCCCATCGGCGAGCGCCGCATGAATACCAGCATCACCGCACGCGAACTGTTCGACCAGCAGCGCGAGCGGCTGGGGCTGCGCTGGGCCGCCGGCAAGGCCGGTGAGAAACGCGAGCTGGAAGCCGGCAACACGGTCTCCCGCCGCCCCTCGCTGGCCGGCTATCTCAATGCGATCTACCCCAACAAGGTGCAGATCCTCGGGACCGAGGAACTGTCCTGGCTGGACGCGCTGGAACCGCGCCAGCGCTGGGAAACGATCGAGAAGATCATGCAGTCGCACCCGCTGGCGCTGGTGCTGACCCGCAACCAGGCCTGCCCGGAAGACCTGCGCGCGGCCGCCGATGAATCCGGCACGCCGCTGTGGCTGTCGCCCAAGCGCGGCCATGAACTGCTCAACCACCTTTCCTACCACCTGGCGCGCACGCTGGCGCCGCGGGTGATCCTGCATGGCGTGTTCATGGAGATCTACTCCATCGGCGTGCTCATCACCGGCGAAGCCGGCTCGGGCAAGAGCGAGCTGGCGCTGGAACTGCTCAGCCGCGGTCACCGCCTGGTGGCCGACGACGCCCCCGAATTCACCCAGATCGCGCCCGACGTGCTCGACGGCACCTGCCCCGAACTGCTGCAGGACCTGCTGGAAGTGCGCGGCCTGGGCGTGCTGAACGTGCGCGAGATGTTTGGTGATACGGCGGTAAAGAAGAACAAGTACCTTCGGCTGATCGTCCACCTGACCAAGCCGATGACCGAACCCACCCCGCACGGCTACGAGCGCCTGACCGGCGATTCGGGCACCCGCCACGTGCTGGACCTGGACGTGCCGCTGATCACCCTGCCGGTGATGCCCGGCCGCAACCTGGCGGTCCTGACCGAGGCGGCCACCCGGCTGCACATTCTGCGTACCAAGGGTATCGACCCGGCGGCGATGTTCATCGCCCGCCACAGCAACCTGCTGGAACGACGAACACCCTGAGCCCCACCACCAAGAGCCTGTCCATGAGTACCGTCACCCCCACCGCCCCGACCCTGATCATCGTCAGCGGCCTGTCCGGCTCGGGTAAATCCGTCGCCCTGAAGACCTTCGAGGATCAGGACTACTACTGTTCGGACAACCTGCCGATCCAGCTGTTGCCCGATTTCGTGCGCAGCGTGCTGGAAAACCATGACGGGGGCGCGCCGCGCCGGCTGGCGGTGGGCATCGACGTGCGTGGCCAGGCCGACCTGAGCCAGCTGTCCAACTGGCGCAAGCTGGCCACCGATGCCGGCGTGGAAGCGAAGGTGCTGTACTTCGAGGCGAGCGACGAGACGATGCTCAAGCGCTATGCCGACACCCGTCGCCGGCATCCGCTGAGCCAGCTGGGCCTGTCCCTGCCCGAAGCGATCGCCCGCGAGCGCGAGCTGATCGCACCGCTGCGCCGCGAGGCCGACGTGGTCATCGATACCAGCGCGTTGAACGTCCACCAGCTGCGTCGGCGCATCATCACCGAGTTCGCGATGGGGCACGCAACGCGCCTGTCGCTGCTGTTCGAATCGTTTGCCTACAAGCGCGGCGTGCCGGCCGAGGCCGACTTCGTGTTCGATGCACGCGTGCTGCCCAACCCGCACTGGGACCCGGACCTGCGCGCGCTGAGCGGCCGCGAGCCGGGCGTGCGCGATTACCTGGAAGCGCAGCCGGACGTGCAGCGCTACCTGGGCCAGCTGATGGATTTCCTCGACACCTGGCTGCCCAAGCTGGGCGATGGCACCCGCAGCTACGTGACCGTGGCCTTCGGCTGCACCGGCGGCAAGCACCGCTCGGTGTACCTGGCCGAGCGCATGGCGCGGCATGCCCGCGAGATGGGCTGGGATGACGTGGCGACCTACCACCGCGAACAGGATTGACCTTCGAGCGAAGACGGAACAATGGGCGTAGATCCACGCCATGCGTGGAGACCGCCCGCAGGGCGGCACAAGCATCCGTAGCCGGCCGCTGACCAGGACCACTTTCGTCCGAAGTTGAACGCCTGCCGAAGCTGCTCCGGCGCATTTGGACCCTGCGCGCAGGGTCCATCCACGCATGGCGTGGATCTACTGGGCGTAATACATGAATACGGGACACAGTGCCCCTCTCCTGCTGCTATCGCCGATTCACCTTGACCTGTTAACGTGCAGTAATGACCTGTGGCATTCTCCTCGTAACACATCCTGGGATCGGGACCGCCCTGCTTGACGTGGCGACCCGGCTCCTGCGGCAATTGCCGCTGAAAACCGAAGCTTTCGAAGTACCGTTCGACGCAGACCTGGATGCTCTTCTCCCGCTCGCCTCGGCTGCCTTGCGCCGGGTCGACGGTGGGGATGGCGTGCTGATCCTGACCGACCTGTACGGCGCCAGCCCCGCCAACCTTGCCGGGCAGCTGGCCCGGTTGGGGACCCCGGTTCGCCGGGTGTCGGCGCTGAGTCTGCCGATGTTGCTGCGGGTGATGAATTATCCGGAACAGGGACTGGATCAACTGCCCGCCACAGCCGCGGCGGGCACCCGTAATGGAGCGATAGTCGACGATGCTTGAACGAGAACTCACCGTGAGCAACCGCCTGGGCCTGCACGCCCGGGCCACCGCCAAGCTGGTGCAGACGCTGGCCCCATTCCGCTGCAACGTGACCATGGCCGCCAAGGGCCGTGAGATCAACGCCAAGAGCATCATGGGCGTGATGCTGCTGGCCGCCGCCCAGGGTACGCCGGTCACCATCCGCATCAACGGCGAAGATGAAGCGGCGGCGATGGACGCGGTGGTCGACCTGTTCGAGCGCCGCTTCGACGAGGACAGCTGAGCGTGCCACGCGCACGCGCCGGCCAAACTGCCACCGGCCAACGGCCGGTACAGCTGCTGGCCGGTCACGGCGCTGCACGCGGTTCGGCGATGGGACGCGCGCGGGTTCGCCTGCCGCACGCCCTGGAAGTGGCCGTACAACGCGTCGCGCCGCAGCAGGTGGAGGCCGAACTGGTCCGCCTGCATCGCGCGGTGGATGCCGCCCGCGCGGAAATGCACGAACTGCGCCAGCGCCTGCACGGCGCACTGAGCCACGACGTCGGCGAGTTCCTCGACCTGCATGCCCTGCTGCTGGACGACCCCGAGCTGCTGCACGGCCTGGACGAACTGATACGCAGTGGTCCGTACAGTGCCGGCTATGCGCTGCGCCTGCAGCGTGACCGCCTGGCCAAGGTCTTCGATGGCATGGACGATGCCTACCTGAAGAGCCGCATGGACGACCTGGACCATGTGATCGGCCGCATCCACGCCTTCCTGCAGCCAGAGCGCCCGCCCGTGGTGAAGGGCCTGGCCGGCGAGATCCTGGTCTGCGACAACATCGCCCCGTCCGAACTGGCCCAGCTGCAGTCGCAGGGCGTGGTCGGCATCGTCACCGCCGCCGGCAGCGCGCTGTCGCACAGCGCGATCCTCGCCCGCAGCCTGCACCTGCCGCTCATCGTCAACGTGCAGCAGGTGCTCAGCCGCATCGTCGACGGCGACGTGCTCATCATCGACGGCGCCGACGGCAGCATCACGGTCAACCCGCAGGCCGACAACCTGCGCGACTACCGCGTGCGCCTGAAGGAACACGCGCGCGAGCAGCGTGAGCTCGGCCGCCTGCGCAGCAAGCCCAGCCGTACCCGCGACCAGGTCGACATCGCCCTGCTGGCCAATGCCGAATCGCTGGAAGACGTGACCCAGGCGCATGCGCTGGGCGCACAGGGGCTGGGCCTGTACCGCACCGAATTCCTGTTCCTGCAGCGCAACGAGCTGCCGGACGAGGAAGAACAGTTCCAGACCTACCGCGATGCCGCCCTGGGCATGAGCGGGCGACCGGTGACCATCCGCACCCTCGACCTGGGCGCGGACAAGGCCGACCGCACCGGCCTGACCCTGAGCAACGAGGAAAACCCGGCGCTGGGCCTGCGTGGCGTGCGCCTGTCGCTGGCGCGGCCGAAGGTGTCCGACACGCAGCTGCGCGCGATCCTGCGCGCCTCGGCCTACGGCAAGCTGCGCGTGCTGGTGCCGATGGTCAGCACCCGCGAGGAACTGTTGGCGGTACGCCGACGCATGCTCAAGCTGACCGAGCAGCTGCGCGACGAAGGCCACGTGGTGGCCGAGCACGTGCCGCTGGGCGCGATGATCGAAGTGCCAGCCGCCGCGCTGGCGCTGGAGAGTTTCATCGATCTGGTCGACTTCCTGTCGATCGGCACCAATGACCTGGTGCAGTACCTGCTGGCCGCCGACCGTAACAACGAGGCGCTCGGCGAGCTGTATTCGCCGCTGCACCCGGCGGTACTGCGCCTGTTGCAGATGGTCATCGATACCGGCGCACGCCATCGCATCCCGGTGGCGGTGTGTGGCGAGATGGCCGGCGACGCGCGCATGACCCCGCTGCTGCTGGCGCTGGGCTTGACCGAGTTCAGCCTGCACCCGGGCACGTTGCTGGAAGTCCGCCGCGCGATCCGCGAGGCCGACCTGGCCACCCTGCGCGCACGTGCGCCGAAGCTGCTGGCCGCGCGCGATCGGCGGGGTATCGAACGCTGGTTGGCACTGGTGGCCGAGGCACCCTGACTGCCGCGCTGCGCGCTCGCCGGGCACGGCCCGGCGCTACCAACACAACGTGTCCCCATGAAAACCGCACCACTCGCAGCGCTCCTGATCCTTGCGGCATTTCCCTCATGGGGAAAAGATTGCCCGGCGGAGACTACGGATACGCCGGCCCATCGGCTCACATCTGACCTTCAACAGGAGCATCCGGTCATCATCGCTGGCTGCTATCGCGGCACCCGACACGGAATATCCCTGCATGACTGCAGCAGCGGTTTTGGATCGGGTGTCTGGCTGGAGCTTGCAGAGGGTTTGGACAAGGATCCGTACGTGGATTCGTTCATGACCACCGCTTTCAGGATGCAGGCCCAGAAGGGACTGCCTCCATTGCATGTTCGAGTCAGCGGACAGCTCGAACGGAGTGACGCCTACGTGCCCGGCGGGGTGGTATTCCGTGCGACCGCGCTGCATTGCTTCGAGTCGCCCCCGACATAAGAGCCGGCAAACGCCTCCACCGAAGCCCTTGAGGTTGCCGGCCAGCGGCCGGCACTACCAGCACCCGGCGGCTATGCGTTGAAACATCCGCTTGCGATAATGACGCGCTGAACACCCCTGTTGCCGCATCCTTGCCGGGATCGCGGCTTTTCTCTTCCCGCGGGAGCTGTGATGGCTGAAGCCGTACGCCACGACAAGACTGCACGCCAGCTGCGGATGCTGTCCGATGCACTGGACAGCGGCCGGCTGGGGCCAGTACGTCGGCTCGTCAACACGCTGGCGCCGGCCGAGATCGGCAACCTGCTCGAATCGCTGCCCCCGGGCAAGCGCGAAGTGGTGTGGGGGCTGGTCGATCCCGAGGACGATGGCGAGGTGCTGGTCCACGTCGGCGAGGAAGTGCGCGAGAGCCTGCTCGCGGACATGGACCCGGACGAAATCATCGCCGCGGTCGAAGACCTGGACATCGATGACCTGGCCGACCTGGTCGAGGACCTGCCCGATACGGTCATCGACGAGGTCCTCAAGTCGATGGACCGCGAGAACCGCGAGCGCCTGGAACAGGTGCTGTCGTATCCCGAGGACAGCGCCGGCCGACTGATGAACCCGGACGTGGTGACCGTGCGCGCCGACGTCAACGTCGACGTGGTGCTGCGCTACCTGCGCCTGCGTGGCGAACTGCCCGACCACACCGATCACCTGTTCGTGGTCAGCCGCCGCCACCAGTACCTGGGCCGCGTGTCGCTGGCCGCGCTGGTCACCCACGAAGACACCACGCCGATCAACCGCCTGATCGACGACGAACAGCCGGCCATCGACGTCGGCGAGAGCGACCAGGAAGTCGCCCGGCAGTTCTCCGACCATGACTGGGTGTCCGCGCCGGTGGTGGACGACAACAACATCCTGCTCGGCCGCATCACCATCGATGACGTGGTGGACATCATCCGTTCGCAGGCCGAGCACCAGGCACTGGGCGCGGCCGGCCTGGACGAGGAAGAGGATCTGTTCTCGCCGATCAAGCGTGCCGTGCGCGGCCGCGTGGTCTGGCTGGGCATCAACCTGTGCACGGCGTTCCTCGCCGCCAGCGTGATCGGCCAGTTCGAGCTGACCCTACAGAAGGTGGTGGCGCTGGCGGTGCTGATGCCGATCGTCGCCGGCGTCGGCGGCAACGCGGCGGTGCAGGTGCTGACCCTGATGGTGCGTGGCATCGCGCTGGGCCAGGTGGGCCAGAGCAATGCGCGCATCCTGCTGTGGAAGGAAGCGCGCGTGGCGCTGATCAACGGCACGCTGATCGGCCTGCTGGTCGGCCTGATTGCGTTCCTGTGGTTCCACAGCCTGCTGCTGTCGCTGGTGATCACCCTGGCGCTGATCATCAACTTCCTGGCCGCAGCACTGGCCGGCGTGCTGTTGCCGCTGCTGCTCAAGCGCATGAACGTGGACCCGGCCGTGGCCGGCACCGTGGTGGTGACCGCGGTGACCGACGTGATGGGTTTCTTCAGCTTCCTCGGCCTGGCCACCCTCATCCTGCTGCACTGAAACTGCATGGGGTCGGATCCCGCGAAGCGGGCTCCGACCCCGTCTGCATCAACTCCGGACGCCCCCATGGCCACCACGATTGAAAACTACTTCCAGCCCGGCTGGCGCGACCAGATGCACACCTGTGCCGCCTGCGAATGGAAAGGCAACTCGCGCGCGATGGTGATGGAGCTGGACGAGGACGCCACCGAGTACGACTGCCCGGTGTGCGAGAACCCGCTGCTGGTGGTGATGCACCCGGACATGGCACAGGTGCAGGCGGCGGCGGCCGAAGGCAACGCCGAGGCGCAGGAACAGCTGGACATCATCGCCAGTTTCCCGCCCCCGCAGTGACGCGCTGCACGATGCCCGGCGCACGCCGAGCGACTACCATGAAAACGCTTCCAACCCTTGGGAAAACGTCATGGTCCGTCCGTTGCTGCGCTGGCTGCCGCTGCTGTCCCTGCTGATGCTGGCCGCCTGCGCCAGCACGCCCGACAGCGCGCGTGGCCACTTCGAATCCCGTGCGGTGAAGATGGACGGGCAGACCGCCTACTACCAGGTCTTCATTCCGGCGGTGGCGGCACGCACGCCCGGCTCGCTGCCGGTGGTGCTGTTCCTGCACGGTTCGGGTGAGCGTGGTAGCGACGGCGTCAAGCAGACCCATGCAGGCCTGGGCCCCTATCTGCGCGAGCATGCCACCGACTTCCCGGCGCTGGCGGTGTTCCCGCAGGTGCCCGGCGAAGAGGAATGGAGCGGCCACAACAACCGCGTGGCACTGGCTGCGCTGGATGCGGCGATCGCCGAGTTTGGTGCCGACCCGGCGCGGCAGTACCTGACCGGCATGTCGATGGGCGGCTACGGCAGCTGGAACATCGCCCTGGACGAACCGCAGCGCTTCGCCGCCATCGTGCCGGTATGCGGCGCCGTGCTGGCCCCGCGCGCGGTGCGCCCCACCCTGTTCGTCGAACAGGTGGCGCACGAAGCTGATCCTTACGCTGCCATCGCCCAGCGCCTGCGGCAGACGCCCATCTGGATCTTCCACGGCGCGCAGGATGACGTGGTGCCGCCGGCCGATGACCGCCGCCTGCATGCCGCTTTCCAGGCCGCCGGCGCGGGCGACGTGCGCTACACCGAATACCCCGACGGCAACCACAACGCCTGGGACGCCACCTACGCCGACCCGGCGATGTGGGCGTGGCTGTTCGCGCAGAAGCGCTGAACCCCAGACTCTGGTCTGCTGTGGGTGGGTGCCGACCGTTGGTCGGCACTGCCCTTACCTGCATCAAGGCAATTACCCGATAGCAAGAAACAGTCGGCGCGCACACGCTGGTGTTCATGAACCGTGCACGCCTGCGCCTTGGCCGCCATTCCCGCATCGGGCAGTCCTACCTCCTGACTACCGTAACGCATGGGCGTCATCGCTACTTCGATGATCCCAATGCGGCGCAGTTGGTGATGGATGTTCTCCATCGGATCGACACTGAGGGCCTCACGCACTCACTTGCCTACGTGGTCATGCCGGACCACATCCATTGGCTCGTGGAGCTTCGTGCGTTCTCGCTGGACTACCTCATGCAGCGATTCAAATCGAGCAGTGCATTGCAGGTCAATCGCATGCTCGGCCTATCAGGACGTTTCTGGCAATCGAGCTATCACGATCATGCGATCCGCTCGGATGAATCGCTGTTTCGTCAGCCATGTACGTGGTGGCAAATCCGATCAGAGCAGGATTGACCACGCAGCTTGGCGAGTATCCCCACGCGTGGTGTCGATGGGAGATGGCTGGGCAATTACAGGCAATGGGGCATTCTGGATCGACGAGATAGTGCCGACCAACGGTCGGCACCCACCAAAGCAGTTCAGTGCCGACCAACGGTCGGCACCCACCGGGGCAGTTCAGTGCCAACCAACGGTTGGCATCCACCAGGGCAGTTCAGTGCCGACCAACGGTTGGCATCCACCAGGGCAGTTCAGTGCCAACCAACGGTCGGCACCCACCAGGGCAGTTCAGTGCCGACCAACGGTTGGCACCCACCAGGGCAGTTCAGTGCCAACCAACGGTTGGCACCCACCCAGCAGTTCAGTGTCGACCAACGGTCGGCACCCACCAGGCACCCACCCAGCAGATCAGCCCAGCAGGGTTTCCAGCACGGCCATGCGCACGGCGACGCCGTTGGCGACCTGGCGCAGCACCCACGACTGCGGGCCGTCGGCCACGTCGTCGGTCACTTCCACGCCGCGATTGATCGGGCCCGGGTGCAGCACTGCTGCATCCTTGCCGGCACGGGCCAGGCGTTCGGCATTCAGGCCGTACTGGGCGTGGTACTGCTCCAGCGACGGCACCAGGCCCTCTTCCATGCGCTCGCGCTGCAGGCGCAGCATCATCAGCGCGTCCACGCCTTCCAGCATCGCGTCGAAATCATCGCCGACCACGCAGCCCTTCAGGGTCTCGTCGTCAGGCAGCAGCGACTGCGGGCCGCACACGCGGATCTCGCCCACGCCCAGCGTGCGCAGTGCATGCAGGTCGGTGCGGGCCACGCGCGAGTGCTTCACATCGCCGACGATCACGACCTTCAGCTTCGAGAAATCCGGGCCCTTGGCCTGGCGCAGGGTCAGCATGTCCAGCAGGCCCTGGGTCGGGTGCGAGCTGCGGCCGTCGCCGGCGTTGACCAGGGCGGTGCCCTCGCCCGCCGCTGCGGCCAGCGCGGCGACCGCGCCGTCATCGGGGTGGCGCACGACGAAGCCGCGCACGCCCATCGCTTCCAGGTTCTTCAGCGTGTCGCAGGCGGTCTCGCCCTTGCGCGTCGATGACGTGGAGGCATCGAAGTTCAGCACGTCCGCGCCCAGGCGCTGGGCGGCCAGCTGGAACGAGCTGCGGGTGCGGGTGGAGGGTTCGAAGAACAGCGTGCACACCGCCGAACCGGCCAGCACCTGGCGCTTGTTGCCGACGCGGCCGACGGCGGCATCTCGGATCTGCCCTGCCCGGTCGAGCAGCTGCAGCAGGGTTTCGCGCGGCAGGCCCTCAAGGGTCAGCAGGTGGCGCAGGCGTCCGGAAGCATCAAGTTGCTGGGCAGTCATGGCGGGAGTCGTGCAGTCAGGGAATGGGGGTGGCGTCGTCGGGGGACGACAGCCAGCGGTCGATGATCACCGCCGCGGCCACGGCGTCGAGGGCGGCCGCATCACGGCGGCGCTTGCGCCCTTCGGCGCGCTCGACGGCGAAGCGGCGGGCGGCCTCGACCGAGCTGGAACGCTCGTCGATCATCGCCACCGGCAGCTTGAAGCGTTCCCGCAGCTGGCGGGCGAAGCCCTGCGCGCGCTTGCGGTTGGGCTGGTCCTGGCCATCCAGGGTGAGCGGATCGCCCACCACCAGGCCGTCGGGCTTCCATTCCTTCAGCAGGCGCTCGATCGCGGTCCAGTCCGGGCCGTTGCCATGCACATCGACCACGGCCACCGCGCGCGCATGCGCCGCAAAGGCACTGCCGATGGCCACGCCGATACGACGCGAGCCGACATCGAAACCCAGCACGGTGCCATCACGGCGGATGGCCGGGGCGGCAGGAACCGGGGCGGGGGCGGCCGGCTCAGACATGGCCGCTGTAATCGGTCAGCCGGAACAGGTCCACGCCGATGCGCGAGGCCGCACCCTGCCAGCGCTGCTCCAGTGGCAGCTGGAACACCAGTTCGGCATCGGCCGGCACGGTCAGCCAGCTGTTCTCGGACAGCTCGCTTTCCAGCTGCCCGGCGCCCCAGCCGGCACAGCCCAGGGTGACCACGGCATTGGCCGGGCCTTCACCGCGGGCCATGGCCTCGAGGATGTCGCGCGAGGTGGTCAGGTACAGGCCCTCGCCCACGCGCAGGCTGGAATCCCAGTCGCGCGCGTCGTCGTGGATGACGAAGCCGCGTTCGGGATGCACCGGGCCGCCGTTGAGCACCGTGCGCGCCTGCAGCTCGCCATCACCGGTGGTGATGTCCATCTGCGAAAGCACTTCGCCCAGCGTGTATTCGGAGGGCTGGTTGACCAGCACGCCCATCGCCCCGTTCTCGTCGTGCTGGCAGATCAGCGCGACGCTGCGGGCAAAGGTGGCGTCGATCAGCGACGGCAGCGCGACGAGCAGGTGATCGGCAAGGGAGGTAGGCGTTACAGGCATGGTGCCATTCTAGCCGGTGGGCGCCTCCGGCGCCTGCACGCCGCGCATAATGGGGCGCCCGCCCGCCAGGAGAACACCTTGTCCGGATACTGCCGCATCGCCCCGGGCCACCCGGTGCATGAGTTCTACCACGCCAATGAATACGGCTTCCCGCAGCGTGACGAGCGCGAGCTGTTCGAGCGGCTGGTGCTGGAAATCAACCAGGCCGGGCTGAGCTGGGAAACCATCCTGAAGAAGCGCGAGGGTTTCCGCGCGGCCTACGACGGCTTCGACGTGGACCGCGTGGCGGCCTATGCCGAGCAGGACATCGAGCGCCTGCTGTCCGACGCCGGCATCATCCGCAACCGGCTGAAGGTGCTGGCCGCCATCCACAACGCGCAGGTGATCCAGCAGCTGCGGGCCAGCCACGGCAGCTTCGCCGCGTGGCTGGACGCGCACCACCCGCGCAGCAAGGCCGACTGGGTGAAGCTGTTCAAGAAGACGTTCCGCTTCACCGGCGGCGAGATCACCGGCGAGTTCCTGATGAGCCTGGGCTACCTGCCCGGCGCGCATGCCGAGGACTGCCCGGTGCATGCGCAGCTGTTGAAGCTGGCGCCGCCGTGGGTGAAGGCCAGCACACGGTAGTGCCGGCCGCTGGCCGGCAGTCCCGGAATGCTGCGGGTGTTGCCGGCCCGCGGCCGGCACTACCGTTGAATGATCAGACGCCCATGTAACGGCCGGGGCGGTGGTTGAACATCAGCACCAGGCTGAGCACCACCGCGCCGATCGCCGAGTACATCACCTTCGACGGTGACAGCACGAAGAACGCGGCCACCATCAGGCAGGCATCGAAGGACATCTGCACCTTGCCGGCACTCCAGCCACGGGTGCGCTGCAGGTACACCGCCAGGATGCCGATGCCGCCCAGGCTGGCGCGGTGGCGGATGAAGAACAGGATGCCCAGGCCGGACAGGGCGCCGCCGACCAGCGCCGAGTACAGCGGCGCGATATGCGAGAAATCGGCCCAGCGCGGCAGGATGTCGGTCAGCACGCCGCAGGCGGTGACCGCCGCGAAGGTCTTGAGGGTGAACTCCCAGCCCATGCGGCGTACGGCCACCCAGTAGAACGGCAGGTTGACCAGCACGAACACCAGGCCGAAATTCCAGCCCATGGCGTAGTGCAGCAGGAAGGCCGCGCCGGCCATGCCGCCGATCATCAACCCGCCCTTGGCGAAGATGGCCAGGCCCAGCGAGGCCACCAGCATGGCCAGCACCATGCCCTGCACATCCTCGGCGACCGAGTGGCGCAGCGCTTTTTCGTCGGCGGGGGTGCCGGCGCTGTCCGGGGGCGGGGTGAGCGGACCTGCGGTGACGAGGTGGCCGTCAGCGTCGTCGCACGGCGCCGGGCCATGGGATTGGAGGGACATTCGGGTGGGGACCGCAGGTGGGGAGCGGTATTAGACACGATCCGGGTGACAGTTGCAGATGAAATCGTTCAGTCAGCGAACGGCGCAGCCCCTCGTGGCTGGCTCGGCTGCGTAGAGTCGAGCTTGCTCGACTGCGGGTATCCGCGCTTGGCGGGGCGGGGTGGGACCACGGGCCACCACGAAGCCCCC
>NZ_JACVTT010000047.1:0-34877 GCF_016624665.1 Stenotrophomonas sp. S39
AGCTTACATGGACGTACTTGCAGCGTCCCCCGCAACCGGACCCACCCCGCCTATCCTCAGGAAGCTAGCTGTTGCTGTTGCTTCGGCTCTGGCCTCTGCAGGTGCAGGGCGCAACCCTGCCGAATCCCATTACACTCCGGAAGGATTTTCCTGCTGGAGAGAGCAATGAAACGAGCAGTACTGGGCGTCCTGGCCCTGTCGGTGTCGAGCGCACTGATGGCCGCCACGCCGAAATTCGACGGCGCGCGGATCTCCGCCGACGTCAAGGAGCTGGCCTCCGACGCCTACGAAGGCCGTTCGCCGGCCACCGCGGGCGAAGAGAAGACCATTGCCTACCTCAGCAAGCAGTTTGCCGCCGCCGGCCTGCAGCCGGGCGGTGACCTGAAGGACGGGCAGCGCCTGTGGACCCAGGCGGTGCCGCTGCGCAAGGGCGACATCGTCGGTACCCCGCAGCTGGCCCTGCACCAGGGCGGCAAGACCCTCACCCTCGACCAGGGCAAGCAGATCGCCGTGCGCGCGGCCATGAACGGCGCCACCGACGTCGACATCAGCAAGGCGCCGCTGGTCTTCCTCGGCTACGGCGTGAAGGCACCGGAGCGCAACTGGGATGACTTCAAGGGCGTGGACCTGAAGGGCAAGATCGCCGTCGTGCTGATCAACGATCCGGACTTCGAGACCGGCAAGGGCGACTTCGACGGCAAGGGCATGACCTGGTACGGGCGCTGGCCGTACAAGTACGAAGAGGGCGCACGCCAGGGCGCACTCGGCGTGCTGATCGTGCACGAAACCGCACCGGCGTCCTACGGCTGGGCCACCGTGGCCGGCTCCAACACCAACACCATGTTCGACGTGGTGCGCGACAACCCGGCCGAGACCCACCCGCTGCTGGAAGGCTGGATCCAGCGTGACCTGGCCGTCGAGCTGTTCCGCGCGGCCGGGCAGGATTTCGAGGCGCTGAAGAAGAAGGCGCAGCAGCGCGACTTCACCCCGGTGGCGCTGACCGGCGCCAGCCTGGATGCGAAGTACGCAGTGAAGACCGAGGTGATCACTTCGCACAACGTGGCCGCACGCCTGGAGGGCAGCAGCCACCCGGACGAGACCATCATCTACAGCGCGCACTGGGACCACATCGGCGTGGGCGAACCGGATGCACGCGGCGACCGCATCTTCAACGGCGCGCTGGACAACGCCAGCGGCACCGCCTCGCTGATCGAGCTGGCCCGCGGCTTCGCCAAGGGCCCACGCCCGCAACGCTCGCTGCTGTTCCTGGCGGTGACCGCCGAGGAAAAGGGCCTGCTGGGTTCGGAGTACTACGCCACCCACCCGCTGTACCCGCTGGAAACCACGGTGGCGGCGATCAACATGGATGGCATGGCACCGTTCGGCCCGTCGCGCGATTTCGGCATCTATGGCACCGCGCGCTTCGAACTGCTGGACCAGCTGAAGGACGTCGCCAAGGGCTGGGACATCCGCTACACCCCCGACCCGAAGCCGGAAGCGGGCCTGTTCTTCCGTTCCGACCACTTCTCGTTCGCCAAGCGTGGCGTGCCGGCGCTGTCCTGGTCGGCCGGCCAGGACTGGGTGGACGGTGGCGTGGCCGCTGGCAGGAAGGCCTCGGAGGATTACACCGCCAAGCGCTACCACCAGCAGGGCGACGAGTGGCAGCCGGACTGGGTGTTTGCCGGTGCCGCGCGCGACCTGGAAGTGCTCTATACGCTGGGCAACCAGCTGGCCAACGCGCGCAGCTGGCCGAACTGGAGCACCGACGAGTCGTTCCGCGCCGTGCGTGACAGCAGCGCCGACCAGCGCAGATAAGAAGGACCGGTAGTGCCGGCCGCTGGCCGGCATTCCTGCGAGGCTTGCGAAGATGACGGGAAGCCGGCCAGCGGCCGGCACTACCAGAACCGCTTCCATCCCCGCTTTCCGGGGCTTCGTCGCAGGCCGCTTGTTTGCCCGGTGGGCCGGCCTATGCTCGGCTCACCCCCTTCCTCCAAGGCGCCGCCGTGATCGCCAGCTTCACTCTCATCCTCCGTCACCTGTTGGCCTGGGCCGTCGCACTGCTGGTGGCCGGCATGGTCTGGAGCGGCATCTTCAGCGGCATGAACGACGGCCCGGGCTGGATCTTCGGCCTGCTGGCGATGTTCCTGATGATCAGCGCACTGGGCAGTGCCATCACCCATGTGCGCCGGGTATGGCTGATCGCGGGGCGGCTGGACGGCAGCACCCTGTCCGGGCACCAGCGCCGCCAGATCGAGGTACCGCTGGATGCCGGCCCGGCCTTTGCCCTGGTCGAGGCCGCCGTGGCCGAACTGCCACGGGTGGAAGACGTGGAAAGCGCCGCCGGCAGCCTGCAGGTGCGCGCCTACGTGCGCCGCGTCGATCCGTGGAATGGCCGCCAGCCGTCGCGCTGGAACCTGCCGGCGCGGCTGGCCATCAAGCGCAACAGCGTGCAGGCCACGGTCACCCCGGGGCAGGGCACCAGCACGGTCACCCTGCTGTTCGAACCCGATGCCGGCTGGTGGGCCGATCTGCTGGCGCTGGATGAGGGCAGCAACTTCGAGAACGCCGAAGCGGTCACCCGTGCGATCACCCGCCGGGTGGCCGACCAGCGCCGCGACGAGCAGGCCGCCGCCGAACAGACCCAGGTGGAAAAGGAACTGTCGGTGGCCCGCCTGAACCTGCTGCACGCGCAGGTGGAACCGCACTTCCTCTACAACACCCTGGCCAACGCGCAGGTGCTCACGCGCACCGATCCGGGCCGTGCCGAACAGATGCTCGGCCACCTCATCCAGTACCTGCGCAGTTCCCTGCCGCAGGTGGATGAATCGGTGTCCACGCTGGGCGTGGAGCTGGAGCGCACCCGCGCCTACCTGGAAATCCTGCGCATCCGCATGGGCGCGCGGCTGGCGGTGGAAGTGCAGGTGCCCAACGAGCTGCACGGCGTGCACATGCCCGCGATGGCGCTGCAGACGCTGGTGGAAAACGCGATCAAGCATGGCCTGGAACCCAAGCCCGGCGGCGGCACGATCTGGATCCTGGCGCGTGGTTTCGACGACCACGTGACGGTGACCGTGGCCGACGACGGCCTGGGCTTCGGCCAGGGCACCAGTGGCACCGGCATCGGCCTGAAGAACCTGCGCGAGCGCCTGCGCCTGACCTGCGGCGAGCAGGCGGGCGTGGCGATCGTCGCCAATTTCCCCAGCGGCGTGGCCGCCACCATGACCCTGCCGCAGCCGGCCAAGGAACGCAGCCATGCCGCTTGAAGCCCTGATCGCCGAAGACGAGGAACTGCTGCGGCAGTCGCTGGTGGAACAACTGGGCCGGTTGTGGCCGGAGCTGAAGCTGGTGGCCGAATGCGAGGACGGCGCCAGTGCGCTGGAACAGCTGGCCGAGAAGCAGCCGGACATTGCCTTCCTGGATATCCGCATGCCCGGCATCAGCGGCATCGAAGTGGCCCGCGCGCTGTCCGAACTGAGCCCGCGCACGCAGGTGGTGTTCGTCACCGCCTATGACCAGTACGCCATCGATGCGTTCGAGCAGGGCGCGATGGATTACCTGCTGAAGCCGGTCAGCGACGAGCGCCTGCTGGCCACCCGCGAGCGCGTCCTTTCGCGCCTGCCCAACACGCGCCAGGACGACGCGGTGCTGGAACGCCTGCTGCAGCGCCTGGGCCCCTCACAGGCGGCCGACCGCCCGCCGCTGGCCTGGATCACCGCCAGCAACGGCCGTGACACGCAGTTGATCATGCTCGAGGACGTGGTCTATTTCCGCGCCGACAACAAGTACACCACGGTGGTCACCAGCGCCGGCGAAAGCCTGCTGCGCACGCCGCTGCGCGAACTGCTGGAAGTGCTCGACCCGCAGCACTTCCGCCAGGTGCACCGTTCGACCATCGTCAACATGAAGGCGGTGGCGGCGGTCAGCCGCGATGACACTGGCCGCGGCGTGCTGCGCCTGCGCCAGCGGCCGGAGACGCTGGTGGTCAGCCAGCCGTTCATGAGCCTGTTCCGCGGCATGTAGAAAGAACAATGCCACCGTGACTGTGCACGGTGGCATTGTGGCTCCCCCCACTTCCCTGGATCGGTGCGCCGGTATCAGTACGCTGGCTGCAGGGTCAGATCGTGGTGGTGTTCGGTCTCGCCGACATGGTTGAGCCGGCCGACCAGTTCGGAGTGCTGCCGCATGCGCCCGATCTCGGTCATGATGCGGATGTCCTCGTGGCGCAGCTCGCGCCTGGAGGTGACGGCCTGCTTGTAGTCCAGCACTTCCGGGTAGTGCTCGGCCAGGTCCAGCGCCTCGGCCACGCACTCGACGCTGTCGGCCTTGGACGTGATGCGCGCGCGGCTGTTGAACGCCTTCATCCAGCGCTCGAAACCGGCCTGCTGGTCGAACATGTTGGCCATGAACCAGATCACGAACAGGATCGACACCCACGAACCGAACACCACGACCACGCGAGTGAAGGTGATGTGGTAATCGTCGCGCCAGAGGTAGTTGGCGATCAGGCCGAGGATGAGCAGGGACGCCGCCTGCCAGCCGATGATCGAGGCAATCAGCCATTGGCACTTGGCCTGGGCCAGCACCGCCACTTCATCGCGGATCTGCTGCTCGCTCAGGTTGCGCCAGTGCGCGACCTGTTTGTCGAACGGGCTGTGGTAGAGCTCGTTGTCGCGAAGCAGTAGTCCCAAACCCTTGAACAAAGCAATCATGGCTGGCTCCCTTGTGGAACGTGCGTCGATCAGCATTGGACGGTGTGGCGGATTCAGTTCTAGCACTTCCAGCGGGCCGTGCAATGGGTGAAATGCCTAGGGGCGTAAGGGTTTTGTCTGAATGGGTGAATGTTGCTGCGGCGCATCATCGCGCTCGGCGCCTGCGTCAAGATGTCGCAGGGTGAAATGTGCTGCGGCCGCACATGAAACTCCGGCTGACCCGCCAGGCTCGCCGCATCCGCCGTGATCGCCCAGAATCGAGGCTGACCGCGCAGACCGCGGCCGATTCCACCACCGCCTGGACCGAAGATGCCGCCGCTGCTGCACCGCCTTTCCCGCCCCGTCACCGCGCCGATCCGGCGCTGGGTGCTTGATGCCTTCCCGCGCGGCCAGAGCGGCATCGACTACGACCACCCGCTGGGCGACCCGGGCTGGTTCGGCCCGGACAGCGTGACCTGGCGCATGCACGCCGAGCTGCCCTCGATGCTGGCCGGCGGCCTGTGCGCGTTGATGCTGCAGACCCTGCACCCGCGCGCGCTGGCCGGCGTGTACGACCATTCCAACTTCCGCCAGGACCTGGTCGGCCGCCTGCGCCGGACTACGGCCTTCGTCGCCGGCACCAGCTACGCACCTGCAGGGGAAGTGGAAAAACTGGTGGCCAAGGTGCGTCGCATCCATGCGCAGATCCGCGGCCGCACGGCGCAGGGCGAGCCCTATGCCGCCGACGATCCGCACCTGCTGACGTGGGTGCACGTGACCGAGGCGTTCGGCTTCCTGCAGGGCTATCGCCGCTACGGGCGCGACGTGCCGGAGGTGATCGCCGACCGCTACTACGACGAATACCGCTGCGTTGCAGAGGCCCTGGGTGCGGTGGACGTGCCGCGCAGCGAGGCGGAAGTGGCGGCTTACTTCTGCGCGCGGCAACCGGAGCTGCTGGCCGATGCGCGTTCGCGCGAAGTGCTGGCAGTGCTGTCGACGGTCAATCTGCCGGTGCCGATTCCGGGCTTGTCACGCGCGGTGTTCCTGGGGGCCGGGGCCGCGCTGCTGCCCGATTGGGCCGAGGCGATGCTGGAACGCAGTGCCGGCCAGCGCACGCAGGCAGCCGCGTCGGCCAGGCTGATGCAGGGCATGGCACCGCTGTTCCGCCGCGCGTTGCCCGATGGCCTGGCCACGCGCGCGTGCGCACGCGTGGGTGTGTCGGTGGACGTGCTGCGCGAGTGGCCGGCCGGGGGGTGATCCATCGCGCGCATCCACGCATGGCGTGGATCTACTGGCACGATCGATGCTGCGTATCCACGCATGGCGTGGATCTACGGATCCATGCCGCGCAGCAGTAGATCCACGCCATGCGTGGATGGCGGAAAGCGCCAACCAAGGTTGGCCTCTACCGTAGATCCACGCCTTGCGTGGATGGCACGCCGCATCCCATGAAAAAACGGGCGCCTTGCGGCGCCCGTTCGCGTTACATCACCACACCTTGACCCGCTTGTCCGGGGCCAGGTACAGCTTCTGGCCTTCCTTCACTTCAAAGGCCGGGTACCACGCATCGATGTTGCGCACGGTCAGCGCACGGTACTGGCCGGGGGCGTGCACGTCGGTCAGCAGGCCGTTGCGCAGGGCCTGTTCGCGGCTCTTGCTGCGCCATGCCTGGGCGAAGCCGAGGAAGAAACGCTGGTCGGGGGTGAAGCCTTCCAGGGTCTGGCCCGGCTTGCCCTGCAGCGACATCTGGTAAGCGTCGTAGGCGGTGCCCAGGCCGGCCACGTCGGCGATGTTCTCGCCTAGGGTCAGCTTGCCGTTGACGTGCACGCCGGGGAACGGCTCGTAGCTGCTGAACTGCGCGGCCAGTGCATCACCGGCAGCGTTGAACTGCTTGAGGTCTTCGGCCGTCCACCAGTTGTGCAGCTTGCCGGTTTCATCGAACAGCGCGCCGGCGTTGTCGAAGCCATGGCTGATCTCGTGGCCGATCACTGCGCCGATGGCGCCGTAGTTCACCGCGTCGTCGGCGGCGCCATCGAAGAACGGCGGCTGCAGGATCGCGGCCGGGAACACCAGGCGGTTTTCCAGCGGCACGTTCATCGCGTTGATGGTCTGCGGCAGCATCGCCCACTCGTTGTGGTCGACCGGCTTGCCCAGCTTGGCGACGTTGCGCGCGTACTCGAACTGCTCGGCGCGCTGCGCATTGCCCAGCGGGTCGTCACGGCGGATCTCCAGGCCGGTGTAGTCGCGCCACGTGTCCGGGTAGCCCATGCCCACGGTCAGGCCGGCCACCTTGGCCTTGGCGTGTGCCTTGGTCTGCGGCGACATCCAGGCCAGGGCGTCGATGCGCTTGGCGAAGGCGGCGATGATGTTCTTCGCCATTTCGTCCGCGCGTTCCTTGGTCTTGGCGTCGAAGTGCTTTTCCACGTAACGCTTGCCGATGGCTTCGCCGACGGCGTGGTTGGCATCGTCCACCGCACGCTTCCAGCGGTCGCTCTGCTGCGGGGTGCCGCTCAGTGCAGTGCCATGGAAGGCGAAGCGGGCATCGGCGAACGTCTTCGGCAGGTAGGCGGCGGCGCGGTCGAGCGCGTGGAAGGCCATGTAGTCCTTCCATGCGTCCAGCGGCTCGGTGGCCACCAGCCGCGACAGGCCGGCCACGGCCTTGGGCTGCCACACGATGAAGTCCTGCTGCTGGCCCAGCTTGGCCGCGTCCAGGAACGCCGCCCAGTCCATGCCCGGTGCCTTGGCGTTGAAGTCCGCCTGGGTCCACGGGTTGGCGCCCAGGGTCACGTTGTTGGTTTCTTCCTGGCTGGCGTGGGCCTGGGCGATCTTCGTTTCCAGCGCGAGGATGCGCTGCGCCTTGCCGGCCGGATCGGCCACGCCGGCCAGCTGCAGCACCTGCGCGATGTAGGCCTGGTACTGCTTGCGCAGTTCGGCCATGCGACCATCGCCCAGGTAGAAATCACGGTCGGGCATGCCCAGGCCGCCCTGCACCAGGTACGGCGCGTTGCGGTCCGGCTGCAGCATGTCCACCGACACCCACAGGCCGAACAGGCGGTCGGTGTAGAAGTTGGTGGCGTTGAGCAGGTCGACGTCGGCACGCATGTCGCCGCCCAGCGCGCGTGCCAGGCCCGCCTTGTCGGTGATGCCGCTGATCGCTGCCAGCTGCGGCTGCACCGGGGCCAGGCCGCGCTTCTCGATGCCGGCCTCATCCATGAACGCGGCGTAGTAATCGCCGATCAGCTTGTCATCGCCGCTGGCCTGCGCATTGCCGGCCGCGCCCTCGAGGATCGCACGGGTATCGGCCTGGGTCTTTTCGGCGATGACGTTGAAGCTGCCAAAGCGCGAGCGGTCGGCCGGAATCTCGGTGTTCTTCACCCAGGTGCCGTTGGCGAAGCCGAAGAAGTCGTCGCCGGCGGCGATGCTGCGGTCCATGCCGCTGGCATCGAAGCCGAAGCTGCCCAGCATCGGCTTGGCCGGGGCAGGGGTGGCGTCGGCCGGTGCGGGGGTGCCGGCGGCCGGTTCGGCCGGGCGGTCGCAGGCGGCCAGGGACAGGCTGGCGACGATGGCCAGCGCCAGGGTGGGACGGCGCAGCTTGGACATGGACTTCTCTTGCGGCGGGAAAACCCCAAGTCTAATCCCCTGCGCGCGTGCTGGACGCTCTGCTGCGGGGGCCGTGCTGTGCCCGATCTGGCTGAACACGCGCCGCCGATCTTCACGCCGTCATCGGCGTGGTGCATGCTGCAGGCTGGATACCGGCGCAGCCATGGGGAAGATGGCGTGCCGGACAGACCCAGGCGTCAAGAATGCCGATCTGCGGCCGCTCTGGTCGGGGATGTGGAGGAATCGTTCGCGCATGAAGCCAGCCGTCTGCACAGGGAACATCGACCGATGCCGGCGTTGAAGCGCGCCCTGGCCCGGCCACTGCGTGCCATCACCTGGGGCGGCATTGCCGTGGGCGTGCTGCTGGCGGTGGTGCTGGGGGTGATGCTGGCCAACGATTACCAGCGCAGGCTGGAAGCCGCGCAGCGGCAGAGCCGGGCCATGGCCGTGGGCACCGAGCGGCTGCTGGCGATGGAACTGCGCAACCTGGAACGGGCCATGAGCGGTATCGCCGCCGATGCCGCCGAACTGTTCCGCCGCGTGCCGGCGCAGGCGCCCGCACTGCTGGATGCGTCCATCGACGGTGTACTGGGCCGCCACGCCGAACTGCACAGCATCGTCGTGCTCGATACCTACGGCCGCGCGCTGACTGCCGGCAAGGGCGACCTGCAGCTGCCGCTGTGGATCGACCCGCAGCGGCGCGGGCAGGGCAGCGCGCTGTATCTCGGCCCGCCGCAGCAGGCCATCGATGGCAGCTGGGTGGTGCCGCTGGCCCTGCCGATGGCGGGCGACCGCTGGTTGCTGGCGCGCCTGCGCTGCGAGGAGCTGCAGCGCATCGTCGGCGGCCTGGACGTCGGCCCGCGCGGCCTGGTGTCGATCAGCGACGGCCAGGGCTTCATGCTCGCGCGGGTGCCCGAGCCGGCCTCCACCGTGGGCCATCGCTACGTGCTGCCCAGCCGCGATCTTGTCGGCCACCAGGCGGTGGTCGAACTGGGCAGCATCCCTGGCGTGGTGGATGGCATTGCGCGGATTTCCACCATCAGCACGCTGGAACGCAGTCCGCTGGCGGTGCAGGTGGGGCTGGCCGACCAGGACGTGCTGGCGCCGTGGTGGCCGTACCTGCAGGCGGCGGTGGCCATCATGCTGGCCTACACCGGCGTGCTGCTGGTGCTGCTGTATGCAATACGCCGCAGTACCCGCAGCCATCAGTCGATGGCCGAGGAGCTGCGTACCGGCCACGCCGAGCTGGGCCTGGCCCACCACGCCGGACGGGTCTGCACCTGGCACGTGGATGAGGATGCGGCGCTGCTGCACTGGTCGCCGCTGGCCCGCGAGATTTTCGGCCTGCACACCGACGCCATGCCGGTGGCCGAGTTCTTCAACCGCGTGCACCACGAGGACAGCGAGCGCCTGCAGCGCGCATTCAACCAGGCGTTTGCCGGCGATGAAGTGCTGGACGAGGAATTCCGCCTGGTGCTGCCCGGTGGCCAGGTGCGCTGGGTGGCTGCGCGCGGCCAGCGGGTGGAAGTGGCCGACCGCCAGCGGCGCATGATCGGCGCGCTGACCGACCAGACCGAGCGCTACCGCGCGCGCGAACAGATGAGCCAGGCCGAGCGCCGCTTCCGCCTGTTGTTCGACCGCAACCCGGCACCGTTCTGGGTGTTCGACCCGGACACCCTGCGCTTCCTCGAGGTCAACCACGCGGCGGTACTGCAGTACGGCTACAGCCGCGAGGAATTCCTGGCGATGAGCATCCTCGACATCCGCCCGCGCGAAGGCTGGGACGAGGTGAAGGGTGCGATCGCGCGGGCCCGCGTGGGCGAAATGCAGGATGCCACCGTGCGCATGCACCGGCGCCGCGACGGCAGCGTGTTTGAAGTGCGCACGCACCTGTCCAAGCTGGATTTCGACGGCCAGCCAGCCTGCCTGGTGCTGGCCGAGGATGTCAGCGAGCGGCTGGCCTACGAGCGCGACCTGGCCTACCGCGCGCGGCACAACCCGGATACCGGCCTGCTGACCGTGCGCGCGCTGACCGAGCAGCTGGACGCGCAGGAAGGCGCCTACACCATCGCCTACGTGCAGCTGCGCGGCCTGCAGCTGGTGGCCGATACGCTGGGCCGCGAGATCGGCGATGCGGTGCTGCAGTCGATGGCCCTGCGCCTGGGCGGGCTGGGCGCGCGCTTCGGCACGCTGGCCTTCCAGCCGGCCGAGGATTTCGTGCTGGCCATCGGCGGCGAGCACACCGCACAGCGTGCGCTGGACGACCTGCTGCAGATCGTCTCGGCGCCGATGCGCGGCAAGGATTCCCTGCACCAGTTCGAGCCGCGCATCGGCGTGGCCGTGCATGCGGTGGGCGATGGCCACAGTGCCGAACAGGTGATCGGCATGGCCGCGCAGGCCGCGCATGCCGCGCGCGCCGAAGGCAACGTGGTGGCGTGGTTCGACACCGCGGTGACCACCCGCCTGGCCGACCGCCTGCGCCTGGCCGCGCGCATCCATGCCGCCATCGACAACGAATTCCAGCTGTATTTCCAGCCGATCCGCCATGCCAGCGATGGCAGCCCGGCGGCGCTGGAGGCCCTGCTGCGCTGGCCGCAGGCCGACGGCAGCTTCATTCCGCCCAGCGAGTTCATCCAGCTGTGCGAGGACACCGGGCTGATCCTGGCGCTGGGGCGCTGGGTGATCCGCGCGGCCGCACAGGCGCAGCGGCGCCTGGTGGACGCGGGCTGGGGCGAGCTGTCGATCGCGGTGAATGTCTCGGCGGTGCAGTTCTTCAACAGCGATCTGGTGGCCGAGTTCACCCGCGCGCAGAAGGAGTTCGGCCTGGCCCGCGGCGCACTGCACGTGGAGCTGACCGAGAGCAGCCTGATGCGCAAGCCGGCGCAGGCGATGCAGACCATGCAGCGCCTGCACGAGCAGGGCATCTGCGTGTCGCTGGATGATTTCGGCACCGGCTATTCCAGCATGTCCTACCTGCAGCACCTGCCGCTGGACATCCTGAAGATCGACCGCAGCTTCGTCGCCGATGTGGAAACCAATCCGCGCAACGCCTCGATCTGCCGCGCGCTGCTGTCGCTGGGCCACAGCATGGGGCTGACCATCATCGCCGAGGGCGTGGAAACCCCGGGCCAGCTGAACTGGCTGGCCGCGCACGGCTGCGACCAGGTGCAGGGCTACCTGCTGGGGCGGCCGGCGCCGCTGGAAAAGATCATCGATTCGCTGGATGAAGTCGTCGCCTGATCGGGATTCGTATCTGCCGGCCAGCGGCCGGCACTACCAGGCCGGAACATGACGGTAGTGCCGGCCGCTGGCCGGCAGACGCCACGCCTCGCTACACCCCCGCATCCACCAGGTAATCGATGAAGCTGCGCACCTTCGGCGCCAGGTGGCTGCGGCTGGTGTACACGGCGAAGATGCCGATAGCGGGCACGTCCCACTCGGGCAGCAAGCGCACCAGGCGGCCGTCGGCCAGCGCGTCCTCCAGCAGGAAATCCGGCTGCAGGATCACGCCCATCCCGGCGATGGCCGCTTCGCGCAGCACATCGCCGTTGTTGGCCTGCAGGATGCTGTTCACCGTCACCCGCGTTTCGCCGCCGGGCCCCTGCAGCGGCCACTGGTTGCCCGAGGCCCAGTAGCTGTAGCCGAGGCAGTCGTGCTGTTCGAGGTCCTGCGGGGTGCGCGGCGTGCCACGCGCGGCCAGGTAGGACGGCGCAGCACACAGGGTGATGCGGGCCTGGCCCAGCCGCCGCGCGATCAGCGCCGGGCTCGGTTCGCGGGTGATGCGGATGGCCACGTCGTAGCCTTCTTCCACCATGTCCACCAGGCGGTCGGACAGCGCCAGGTCCAGCTCCACCTGCGGGAAGCGCTGGCGGTAGCCGGCCAGCAGCGGCCCGAGGCGGGCGATGCCCCAGCTGACCGGCGCGTTGATGCGCAGCATGCCCGAAGGCTCCAGCGCCTGGGCGCCGATGCTCGCTTCCAGCGCATCGAACTCGGCCAGCAGGCGCACGCACTGCGCGTAGTAGGCCGCGCCCGCGCTGGTGGGGCTGACCCGCCGCGTGGTGCGGTGGAGCAGGCGGGTGGACAGGCGCTTTTCCAGCGCGGCCACCTGCCGGGTCACCCCGGCCGTGGACATGTCCAGCGCCTGGGCGGCGGCACTGAAGCCATTGCGCTCGACCACCGCCACGAACACACGCATCGCATCCAGGGTGTCCATTGTTTCGCCTTTTGAAACAAATACGGTCGGATCATCGTATTTATCGACGGTGGCGAGCGCAATAAGCTGTGCTCACTCCTTCCGAGGTGCCCGCCATGTCTGCCCCTTCCCGCTCGTTGTCACCGCTCGCTCCCTATGCCGCCACCCTGCTGCGGCTGGCGCTGGGCGGCCTGTTCCTGGCCCACGGCCTGACCAAGCTGCTGGTGTTCACCCCGGCTGGCACGGCGGCCTACTTCCAGTCGCTGGGCCTGCCCGGTGCGCTGGGCTATTTCACCATCGTTGCCGAACTTGGCCTGGCCACTGCCCTGCTGCTGGGCATCTACGCGCGCTGGATCGGCCTGCTGGGCGTGCCGCTGCTGCTGGGCACCATCGCCAGCGTGCACGGCGCCAATGGATTCAGCTTCGCCAACAGTGGCGGAGGCTGGGAATACCCGGCGTTCTGGGCACTGGCCTTGGTCGTGCTGTTCCTGCTGGGCGATGGCCGCTGGACCCTGCGTTCGCGCTGATTGCCCCCTGAAAGAATTCCTGGAGGTTTCCATGTCCCGCCTGCCTTCGCTGTACATCTCCCATGGTTCGCCGATGACCGCCCTGCATCCGGGCCAAGTCGGCGTGCGCCTGGCCGAGCTGGCCCGCGACCTGCCGACGCCGCGCGCGATCGTCATCGCCTCGGCGCACTGGCTGGCCAGCCAGCCGCTGGTGGGCACGCATCCGCAGCCGCCCACCATCCACGATTTCGGCGGCTTCCCGCGCGAGCTGTTCGAACTGCAGTACCCGGCCCCGGGTGACCCGGCGCTGGCCGAAGAGGTGGCTGGCCGCATCGCCGCCGCCGGCCTGCCGGTGGCCATCGATCCGCAGCGCGGCCTCGACCACGGTGCCTGGGTACCGCTGCGCCTGCTGCGCCCGCAGGCCGACATTCCGGTGGTGCCGGTGTCGATCCAGCCGATGCTCGGCCCGCAGCACCAGTACGCGCTGGGCCGCGCGCTGGCACCGCTGCGCGAGCAGGGCGTGCTGCTGATCGGTTCGGGCAGCATCACCCACAACCTGCACGACTGGCGCGATTACCAGGACGGCAAGGAAGCGCCGTACGTGCGCCCCTTCATCGAATGGGTGGAGCAGCGCCTGGCCGCCGATGACCGCGGCGCGCTGTTCGACTATCGCCGCCAGGCGCCGTTCGCCGAGCGCGCGCATCCCACCGATGAACACCTGCTGCCGCTGTACTTCGCGATGGGCGCGGCGGGCGAGGGTGGCTTCGGCGCGCAGCGCATCGATGCCGGCATCGACGCCGGCATGCTGGCGATGGACATCTATCGTTTCGATGGCAGCGCCGCCGCGGTGGCCGCATGAGCGTGGTGCTGCCGATGCTGGAGCGGCCCGCGCAGGGCGCGGCCCAGGGGCTGGTGGTGCTGCTGCATGGCGTGGGCAGCAACGAGCAGTCGCTGGCCGGCCTGGCGCAGGCGCTGGACCCACGCCTGCACGTGCTGCTGCCGCGCGCGCCGCTGGTGTTCGGGCCGCAGGCGTTCGGCTGGTTCACCGTGCGCTTCGGCGCGCAGGGGCCGGTGATCGACCCGGCCCAGGCCGAGCAGTCGCGCCTGCTGCTGGGCGAGTGGTTGGCGGCGCAGCAGCAGCGGCTGGGTGTCGGCGCGCGGCAGACCGTGCTGGCCGGCTTCAGCCAGGGCGGCATCATGAGTGCCAGCGTGGCCCTGACCCAGCCGCAGCGGGTGAAGTCGTTCGGCGTGCTGTGCGGGCGCATCCTGCCGGAGATCGCGCCGCACGTGCCGGCCGATATCGCCGCTGCCGGGCTGGACGGATTGCTGGTGCACGGCCATGCCGATGACAAGCTGCCGTATGCACTGGCCGAGTCGGCCGCGCAGCGCCTGCAGGCGCTGGGCGTGGCCCACCAGCTGCGTGGCTACCCGGTTGGCCACACGCTGTCGGCGGACATGCAGCGGGACATCAACGGCTGGATCCAGCAGCGTTTGCTGTCGCTGCCCTGACGCGCATTCACACAGCGGGCCGCAGCGACGGCCTGCTGTGTTAACTTTTTTCCAGTCTCCGGCGCACACCGGTTTTTTCCGGCCCCACGCGCCGCTTCCTGGAAGAAGCATGCACACCATCGAAGTCGTCCTGGCGATGCTGGTAGCCGTTGTCGCCAGCGGTTACCTGGTTCGCGTCCTGCCATTCTCGTTGCCCCTGCCGCTGGTGCAGATCGCGCTGGGCGCGGTCATTGCCGGCGTGTTCAACCGCGGCCATGCGCTGGAACCGGAAGTGTTCTTCCTGCTGTTCCTGCCGCCGCTGCTGTTCCTCGATGGCTGGCGCATTCCCAAGCAGGGCCTGTTCCGCGATAAAGGCGCGATCCTCGAACTGGCCTTCGGCCTGGTGGTGTTCACCGTCATCGGCGCCGGCCTGCTGATCCACTGGATGATTCCGGTGATGCCGCTGGCCGTGTGCTTCGCGCTGGCCGCCATCGTCTCGCCCACCGACCCGGTGGCGGTGGGGGCGATCGCCGCCAAGGCGCCCATTCCCAAGCGCCTGATGCACATCCTCGAAGGCGAATCGCTGCTCAACGATGCGTCCGGCCTGGTCTGCTTCCGCTTCGCCGTGGCCGCGGTGATGACCGGCAGCTTCTCGCTGGCCACCGCCTCGCTCACCTTCCTGTGGGTGGCCGTGGCCGGCCTGGCAGTGGGCGTGGCGGTCACCCTGGGCGTGTCCACGTTCCAGCGCTGGCTGTGGCGCCGCTTCGGCGAAGAGCCCGGCGCGGCGATGCTGGTCAACCTGCTGATCCCGTTCGCGGCCTACCTGCTGGCCGAAGAGATCCATGCCTCGGGCATTCTTGCTGCGGTCGCCGCCGGCATCGCGATGAGCTACGTCGAGCTGACCGGCCGCGTGTCGGGCAGCATGCGCGTGCAGCGCGCCGGGGTCTGGAACATGCTGCAGTTCAGCTTCAACGGCATCATGTTCGTGCTGCTGGGCGAGCAGTTGCCGGGCATCGTCGAGCGCGCCACCACCACCATGAACGAGACTGGCCACCAGAGTGCCTGGTGGCTGCTGGTGTACGTGCTGGTCATCAACGCCACGCTGATCGCGCTGCGCCTGCTGTGGGTGTGGCTGTCGCTGCGCTGGAACCTGCTGCGCGCGCGCCGCCGCGGCCTGGAGCGGGGCGAGGCGCCGAACTGGCGCATCGTGGTGGCGACCTCGGTGGCCGGTGTGCGCGGTGCCATCACCCTGGCCGGCGTGCTGACGCTGCCGCTGTTCCTGCCCGATGGCAGCGCCTTCCCGGCGCGTGACCTGGTCATCTTCCTGGCGGCGGCGGTCATCCTGTTCTCGCTGGTCGGCGCCAGCGTGGCGCTGCCGCAGCTGCTGAAGGGCCTGCAGCTGCCGGCCGATTCGGGCGAACGCAAGGAAGAGGACCTGGCCCGCAAGCTGTCCTCCAAGGCCGCGCTGGCCGGCGTGGAGCGCATGCGCCAGCAGCTGGTGATGAACCAGAACACCGAGAACGTGCAGCTGTACAACGATGCTGCCTCGCGGGTCAGCCTGCTGTACCAGCGCCATCTGGAAAAGGACAGCGATGGCCCCGACGTGGACCCGGAGAAGGTCAACCGGATGGAGCAGGGCTACCGCCAGCTGCGCAGTGCCGGCCTGAACGCCGAGCGCGAGGAGCTGTTCCGCCTGACCCGGCGCGGGGTGATCTCCGATGAGATCTCGCGGCGCCTGATCCGCAACCTGGACCTGCTGGAATCGCGCAAGCGCGATTGACCCTGGAATGTAGAGCCGAGCCCGTGCTCGGCTGCTCTTTGCGCCAGAAGAGCAGCCGAGCACGGGCTCGGCTCTACAACAGCCGGTTATTCCGGCTTCTGGTCCAGGAAATACGCCTCGACCTTGCCGTTGACCTTCATGGTCATCGGGTTGCCGCGGCGGTCGCGGGCCTTGCCGGCCTGCACGCGGATCCAGCCTTCGCTGATCGAGTATTCCTCGACGTTGTCGCGCTCGATGTCGTTGAAACGCACGCCCACGCCGCGCTCCAAGGCCTGGGCATCATGGAAGGGGCTGGCCGGGTTGATCGCCAGGTGGTCGGGAGGGGTATCGCTCATCGCTTCATTCACAGTGACGGCCAACAAGGCCGGCTTCAGCGGCACAGGATAAACCGTAGAATGCCGGCCTGCCCCAAGGAGTGCCCGCCATGCCTGACAACAGCGATTATTTCGACTTCGAAGAAGACGCCCACGATTTCGACGAAGACGACTTCGAGGCACGGGTCTGGAACCTGCTGGTTCTCATCAACCCGGGCGACGAGGAGCTGGCGCTGCAGCAGTTCAACCGCTGGCGCGAGCACCTGTCCGAGGATGGGCAGCCGCTGGAAGCGGACAGTGACTGGGTGCCGGCGCTGTTCACGGCCATCGCCTGGCAGTCCGGCTTCGAGGTGGAGCGTGACGACCTGGAATCGCTGCAGTCGGCGGTGAACGAGCTGTCGGCGCGCTTCAACCTGCAGCTGGACTGGGGCGGTGACCTGGACGACGAGGATTTCGCCGCCGACCTGGACGGCGTGCAGCTGATGTCCACCGCCTTCGACCGCCTGCGCGAGCACAACTACACGTTGTGGAGCGTGGACGCGGGCAGCGATGGCTTCAACGGCTGGATGGCGTTGACCCGCGACGACGATGCGCTGCTGGCGCTGTGTTCGCTGCTGAACGTGGAAGTGCGGCTGGGCAGCGACCCGTTCTGAGCGATGATCCGACCCGCCGGGCATGGCCCGGCGCTACCTGTTCGGTCAGCCCGCGGTAGCGCCGGGCCATGCCCGGCGGGCACACCACGCACTACGGCCGGTATTGCGCCCTTGCGTTGGCGATCACGGCCTTCACCAGGTCGCGGTCGGTATGCCGGGAAATGGCGCGGGCGCCGAGTGCGATCGCCTGCGCGCGCAGGTCCGCGGTGACATCGTAGTGAGCGCCGCTGGCCTTGTTCTGGAAGGCCCGTGGCGGAATGCCGAGCTGCGCCGCCATGGCGTGCAGCTCGGCCAGGGTGTCGGCCATCAGGTGCGCCCAGCGCTGTCCGCGCCAGGGATGCACCGCGTCATCGACGTAGACCGCCACCGCCGCGGCCGGTTCAGGCCTGCGGCTTGCCGTCGGTGTCGGCAGCGTCGGCCGGAGCGGCCTCGGCGTCGGCAGCGGCTTCAACCACGTCGCCTTCAGCGGCTTCAGCGGCGTCTGCGCCTTCCTCGGCCTCCACGGTCTCGAACTCGGACACCAGCTTGTCCAGGTACTCGTCAGCGGTCTGGCCGGCTTCGGCCGCCAGGGTGTCCAGCAGCTTCTGCATCAGCTCGGAATACTCGAGGTTGACCTTGCGGCCTTCCTTTTCCTGCACGTTGGACAGGTGCTTGAGCATGGCCAGCATCGGCACCGGGTTGTCGGCGTTGCCCATGGTCTGGCCGCCGATGGCCAGCAGCCACTCGCGGCCCTGCAGGCCGATGGCGGCAACGGCCTGGCCGTCTTCATTGGTCAGCACGGCGTGGTTCTGCACCTGCTGCTGGGCATTGAGGCGCAGGAACGGACGCTTGGCCTGCTGCTTCTTGCGCTTGTCGCGCTTGGCCTTGGAGTTCTGGGACATGGGGTGGGGTCACCTGGAAAGGGAAAGACCGCCATTGTACTGGGTGCCGCGCTGCGCGCTCGCCGGGCCATGCCCGGCGGAGCGTCAGGGTGCCACGGCCGGCGTGGCGGCTTCACCCTGCGCGGCCTGCACATCGGGGTCGGCCACGGCTGCCGACAGCCCCACCTGCGGGCCGGCGCCGGCCAGGGCGGCTTCTTCGGCGGCCTTGGTCATCACCACGATGCTGATGCGGCGGTTGATCGGGTTCTGCGGGTCGGTTCTGTCGAACAGCACCGAGGAGGACAAGCCGACCACGCGGGTGATCTTGCTGTCCTCCATGCCGCCGTCCACCAGCGCACGGCGTGCGGCATTGGCGCGGTCGGCGCTCAGTTCCCAGTTGCCATAGCCGCGCGCGGCCGAATACGCGGTGATATCGGTATGGCCGGTGAGGCTGATCCGGTTCGGCACGTGGTTCAGGTACTCGGACAGCTCGTGCAGGATCTGCTGCGTATACGGCTTCAGCGTGGCGCTGCCGAGGTCGAACATCGGCCGGTTCTGCTTGTCCACGATCTGGATGCGCAGGCCTTCCGGGGTCAGGTCCAGCAGCAGCTGGTCCTTGAACGGTTCCAGCGCCTGGCTGCGGCTGATCGCCTCCTGCAGCTCCTTCATCAGCGCTTCCAGCTGCTGCTTGTCGCGCTGCTGCTGGTCCACCGGCTGCGGCACGGCTTCCTTCTGGTTCTGGAAGGGGTCGTTGCTGTTGCCGCGGGACACATCGGTGGCGCCGCCCAGCTTGATCATCGAGGTGCTGGCGCCACCGGGCCCGGCCATGCCCGGTGCGGGCGTGGGGCTCTGCCCGGCCAGCGGGCTGGGGTTGCGGAAGTACTCGGAGATCGCCGCGCGCTCGGGCTTGCTGGTGCTGGCCATCAGCCACAGCACCAGGAAGAAGGCCATCATCGCGGTCACGAAGTCGGCGTAGGCCACTTTCCACGAACCGCCATGATGGGCGGCATGGCCGCCCTTCCTGACCCGGCGGACGATGACGGTGGGCTTGTTCTCGGCCATGGCTTACTTGACCGTCTTCAGGTGCTGCTCGAAATTGGAGAACGCCGGGCGCACGTTCGACGGCAGGGTCTTGCGGGCGAATTCCAGCGCGATCTTCGGGTTGTAGCCGCGCAGGCAGGCCAGCAGGGCGGTCTTCACCGATTCGTAGATGCGGCTGTCCTGCTCGGCGCGGGCTTCCATCGCCGAGGCCATCGGGCCGACGAAGCCGTAGCCCATCAGGATGCCGAGGAAGGTGCCCACCAGCGCGCCGGCCACGTGGCCGCCGACCTCGACGATGTCGCCGCCGATCGAGCCCATGGTGATGACGATGCCCAGCACGGCCGCCACGATGCCGAAACCGGGCAGGCCGTCGGCCACCTTGTTCATCACCTGCGAGGGTGCCATCGCCTCGGCGTGGTGCTTTTCCAGCTCCAGCTCCAGCAGCGGTTCCAGCTCGTGCGGCTCGATGTTGCTGCCGATCATCAGGCGCAGGCAATCGGTGATGAAGTCGATCAGGTGGTGGTCGGCCTGCACCTTGGGGTAGTTGGCGAACAGCGCGCTTTCGGCCGGGCGCTCGACGTGGTCTTCCAGCGCCATGAAGCCTTCGCGGCGGGCCTTGTTGAGCAGTTCGTACAGCAGGCTGAGGACGTCGATGTAGTCCTGCTGCTTGTAGCGCGGGCCCTTGAACACGCCCACCATGGCCTGCAGGGTCTGCTTGACCGTCTTGGCCGGGGTGCCGACCAGGAAGGCGCCGAGTGCGGCGCCGCCGATGATGACCAGTTCGTAAGGCTGCCAGAGGGCACCCAGGCGGCCGTGGGCGCCCAGGTAGCCGCCGAGGACGCTGATGATGACGACCAGGAATCCAACGATGATGAGCATGGCGTGACGCAAGGAGAGGGGATATCTCCTTGTCGGCCTGACACCGGTGTTTCTGAAGAGGGAATTCTGTGAAGTCGGTCAGCGGGGGTGATCAGCCCGCGGTACCGGCCTCGGCGCCTTCACGCTGCAGGGGATTGGGCCACGGCTCGCCGTTGCCGGCAAAGGAAAGTGAGACGGAGTTCAGGCAGTGGCGCTCGAAGGTGGGCGGCGGGCCGTCCGGGAACACGTGGCCCAGGTGGCTGCCGCAGCGGGCGCAGGTGATCTCGGTGCGGACCATGCCGTGGCTGGTATCGCGGATCTCGGTGACGTGCGCCGGGTCGTAGGGCGCGAAGAAGCTGGGCCAGCCGGTGCCCGAATCGAACTTGGTGCTGGAGCGGAACAACGGCAGCCCGCACATGCGGCAGCAGTAGACGCCCTCGCGCTTGTTGTCCAGGAACACGCCGCAGAACGGGGCTTCGGTACCGTGCTGCAGCAGCACGCGGCGCTCTTCGGTACTCAGGCCGGCCACCAGGGCGTCGGCCTGGGGGGCAGTGGGGGGCGTCAGGTCGAAAGCGCTCATGCCGGCTCTCCGTGGGGTCAGTGGCCTGGGGATGCCGGCAAACGTGGGGGTGCGGGCCCGCCGTTGCAAGTGTGATGGCCATTCATGGCCGGCACACGCCCCCCGGCGCATGGTGGACCTCCCACACGATGGAGCGTGCCATGAAACCGCGTCTCGTCCTTCTGTTGTCCGTCCTGCTGCCCCTGGCCGCGCAGGCGCAGGTGCCGACGTCCTCCAGCCCGACCGCTACGCGCAGCGCGAACAGCGTGAACCCGCCCCCGGTCGCGCCGCAGTCGCCGCCGCCACCGGCCAACCCGGCGTTGCCGGTGCAGGTGCCGCGCCAGCAGGCACAGCCGATCCGTTCAACCGGCCCGGCACAGGTGACACCGGCACCGGCCACGCGGGCGCCGGACAAGGTGTATGACCGCAACGGCCGCATCGTGCCCGGGGTGAAGCCGGCCGGCCCCAACCGCGTGTTCGATTCGCGCACCGGCCGTTACTACGACAGCGTACCGGCCGGCGACGGGCAGCAGATCAAACCGTGAGGCGCGTGCGCCCGGGCCTGAACCCACGAAAACGACGCCTTGCCGATCACTGTTTTTTCGCCTGCGATTAACCGCTCCGGGACCACCGTGGCCCTGCACCGGCAACCGCCGTTGCATGTCCTTCGTCCATTGGATCGCGATCATGAAAAACCAGCAGAACCGTCATCCCGGCAAGGAGCAGCAGAGCCAGAGCCGCAGCCCGCAGCAGCAACAGCAGCAGATGGATGCGCAGCAGCCGCAGAAGGGCGGCAAGCAGCAGGAGCAGCGCCAGCAGGGGTCGCAGAAGCACCCGCAGCAGCGTTGACCGACGCGTGGGTCAGAGCCCGCTGCGCGGGACCTGACCCCGACGCCCAAGGGGTCGGATCCCGCGCAGCGGGCTCTGACCCCATCCCGGCGCAGCCGCTCAGTCCGCGATCGGCAGGGCCCAGGTTTCCTTCACTTCTTCCATCACGATGTAGCTCTTCGATTCGCGCACATGCGGCAGGGTCAGCAGGGTGCTGCCCAGCAGCTTGCGGTAGCTGGCCATCTCGCTGATGCGCGCCTTCAACAGGTAATCGAAATCGCCCGAAACCAGGTGGCACTCCAGCACGTTGGGTAGCTTCAGCGCCGCGCGGCGGAATTCCTCGAAGATGTCGCCGGACTTGTAGGCCAGGCTGATCTCCACGAACACCAGCAGGCTGGCCTTCAGCGCGGCCGGGTCCAGGTGCGCGTGGTAGCCGGTGATGATTCCTTCGCGTTCCAGCCGGCGCACGCGCTCGGTGCAGGGGGTGGTCGACAGGCCGACCCGTTCACCCAGTTCGGTGAAGGAAATGCGGCCTTCGGCCTGCAGGATGCGCAGGATCCTGCGGTCGATCTTGTCCAGCTCGCGGGGGCGTGTGGCCATGGCCGTCAACCTCTGGGGGTGAATCACAGGAAAACATCCTGCCTGTGATCCTGAAATCAGGCAAATCGTCTGGGAACGGGAGAATATACTTCCCCGATTATGCTCCCGGCGTGCTCAAACGCAGGGAATCATCGGGTTGGAGAGTTTCCATGCGAGTCCTCGTTCTCGGCAGCGGCGTGATCGGCACCACCAGTGCCTGGTACCTGCGGCAGGCCGGCTTTGAAGTCACGGTCATCGACCGCCAGCCCGGCCCCGCGCTGGAGACCAGCTTTGCCAATGCCGGCCAGCTGTCGTTCGGCTACACCTCGCCGTGGGCGGCCCCGGGCGTGCCGAAGAAGGCGATCGGCTGGCTGTTCGAGAAGCATGCGCCGCTGGCCATCAAGCCGGGCATGGACCTGGCCCAGTACCGCTGGCTGTGGCAGATGCTGCGCAACTGCACCCACGAGCGCTACGCCATCAACAAGGCGCGCATGGTGCGCATGTCCGAGTACAGCCGCGACTGCCTGAACGAGCTGCGCGCGAGGATCGGCATCGAGTTCGAAGGCCGCGACCTGGGCACCACCCAGCTGTTCCGCACCCAGCAGCAGCTGGACGCCTCGGCGCAGGACATCGAGATCCTGGCCCAGTACGGCGTGCCCTACGAAGTGCTGGACCGGGCCGGCATCATCCAGGCCGAACCGGCCCTGGCCCACGTCGATGGCCTGGTGGGTGCGCTGCGCCTGCCGCGTGACCAGACCGGCGACTGCCAGCTGTTCACCCGCCGCCTGGCGCAGATGGCGGCCGACGCAGGCGTTGAATTCCGCTACGACCAGGACATCAGTGGCCTGGAGTTCGATGGCGACCGCATCACCGGCGTGCGCATCGGCGGCCGGCTGGAAACCGCCGACCGCTTCGTCGTCGCGCTGGGCAGCTATTCGCCGCAGATGGTGGCACCGCTGGGCATGCGCCTGCCGGTGTACCCGCTGAAGGGCTATTCGCTGACCCTGCCGATCACCGACCCGGCGATGGCACCAACCTCGACCATCCTGGACGAAAGCTACAAGGTGGCCGTCACCCGCTTCGACAACCGCATCCGCGTCGGCGGCATGGCCGAAGTGGCCGGTTTCGACCTGTCGCTGTCGCAGCGCCGCCGCGAAACCCTGGAACTGGTGGTGCGTGACCTGTACCCGAAGGGCGGCGACCTGGCCAAGGCCGACTTCTGGACCGGCCTGCGCCCGGCCACCCCGGACGGCACGCCGGTCATCGGCGCCACCCCGTTCCGCAACCTGTACCTCAACACCGGCCACGGCACCCTGGGCTGGACCATGGCCTGCGGCTCGGGCCGCTACCTGGCCGACCTGATGAGCGCGCGCCAGCCGCAGATCAGCACCGAGGGCCTGGATATCTTCCGCTACGGCCAGTACGGCCACGCCCCGCAGCAGGAGAGCCGCGCATGCGTCCTGCCCGCGCGCTGATCGACCTGGGCGCGCTGCGCAGCAACTACCGGCTGGCCCGCGAGCTGGGCGGCGGCAAGGCGCTGGCGGTGGTCAAGGCCGATGCCTACGGCCATGGCGCCGTGCGCTGTGCACAGGCGCTGGAAGGCGAGGCCGATGGCTTTGCCGTGGCCACGATCGAGGAAGCGCTGGAACTGCGCCAGGCCGGCATCCGTGCGCCGATCCTGCTGCTGGAAGGCATCTTCGAGGCCAGCGAACTGCCGCTGGTGGCCGAGCATGACCTGTGGTTCTCGGTGGGCTCGGCGTGGCAGCTGGAGGCGCTGGCCGCTTTCGACAGCCCGCGCCCGCTGACAGTGTGGCTGAAGCTGGACAGCGGCATGCACCGGCTGGGGCTGGACGTGGCCGGCTTCCGCGCCGCGCACGCACGGCTGTCGGCGCTGCCGCAGGTCGAGCGCATCGTGATGATGACCCACCTGGCGCGCGCCGATGAGCTGGACAGCGAGCGCACCCACGAACAGGCCGCGACCTTCAAGGCGGCCATCGAAGGCCTGCAGGGCGAGACCAGCGTGTGCAACTCGCCGGCGCTGCTGGGCTGGCCGGACGTGCGCAGCGACTGGGTGCGGCCGGGCCTGATGCTGTACGGGGCCAACCCGTTGCCGGACGACACCGCGCTGACCGAGCGCCTGCGCCCGGTGATGACCATGCAGTCGAAAGTGATCGCCGAGCGCTGGATCGACGCCGGCGAACCGGTGGGGTACGGCGCACGCTTCGTGGCCAAGGCGCGAACCCGCGTGGGCGTGGTCGCGCTGGGCTATGCCGACGGCTACCCGCAGTTCGCGCCGAACGGCACCCCGGTGCTGATCGACGGCCAGCCCGGCGGGCTGATCGGCCGCGTCTCGATGGACATGCTGACCGTGGACCTGACCGCCCATGCGCAGGCCGGCATCGGCAGCGTGGTGGAGCTGTGGGGTACGGCGCCGACCCTGGCCGAACTGGCCCCGCGCTGCGGCGTCAGCGCTTACCAGCTGCCGTGCGCGGTCAAGCGCGTGGCGCGGGTTTACCAGGGTTGAGGGAGTGCCGGCCAGCGGCCGGCACTACCGGAATGCACGCCCGGCGGCTTCTGATCAACGTGCGGCGGTCGCCTGCGTGGCCAGCTGGCGCTTGACCCAGTCATCGATCAGGCGCTTCTCGAAACGCAGCGGATCGTTGTCGCTGCGCACGCCGATGTTGTGCAGGTAGCCGCTGTCGATCAGCTTGGCTTCGCCTTCATTGATGATGCCGCCGCTGGCGTCCTTCAGCGTGTACTGCAGGGTGATGCGCGGCGGGTAGATGTCGCGCATGATCCGGATATTGTCGCCACGCGGGCCGTGCCACGGCTCGTAATCGCCGGCGCGCTTGATGTCCACCAGGGTCACGTCGAGGGTCTGCCCGGGCTGCAGCGGCTTGGCCGCCGCGGTCTGCAGGTAGCGGGCCAGCTGCTGCACCCAGTCACCCCGCTGCGCCTCGAAGCGGTTGGTGCTCTGGCGGATCTCGGTGAAGGTGGCCGGATCGTCCCACTTCACGCTGACCGGGCCATTGGCCTGCAGGGCCCGCGGTGCCTGCGGATCGGTGACAGTACGCGGCGCAGCGGTGGCGCTGCCCACGGCCAGGGCGCCGGCCATCAGCAGGGCGGCGCAGAGCGAACGGTTCATGACGGTCTCCTGCGTCCCGTGATCGGGACGGTCTGGGGCTACAGGCCGAGTGTGATCCTGCGCATGGCCGCCAGCAATGGCCGATTGCGTCAAATGCGTCACCAGTTGTCGCCAATTCATGGTCGTCAAGCGTGACTGACGGCGCTTGACGCTGTGAATACGCTCTCTGGAAGATGCTGTACCTCCACCCGGTCCGCCTCCCACGCCCTTGTCCACACTGCCGCCCCTCGCCGAGCGCCCGCCCTTGATGGCGCCGGCGCCCGAACCCGACCTGCATCATCGCGTGCTCGAGCACATCAATGCCGGCTTCTGCGTGATCCAGGTGCTGTTCGAAGGCGACCTGGCGGTGGACTACCGGTTCCTGGAGGTCAACGAGGCCTTCGAGCGCCATACCGGCCTGAAGGGCGCGCAGGGCAAGCGCATGAGCGCGCTGGAACCGCAGCACGAGAGCGACTGGTTCCGCATCTATGGCGAAGTCGCGCGCACCGGGCAGCCGGCGCAGTTCGAGATGGACGCGCGCGCGCTGGGCCGCTCGTTCGCCGTGGACGCGGTGCGCGTGGGCGAGCCGGGCGAGGACAAGGTCGGCATCCTGTTCTTCGACGTGACCGCGCGCAGGCAGATCGAAGTGGAGCTGGGCGAGAGCGAGGCGCGCTTCAGTGCGCTGGCCGACGGCCTGCCGATGCCGGTCTGGGTGCTGGACGAGCGCGGCCATGCCCGTTTCGTCAACAGTGCCTTCAGCGAATTCTTCGGTGGCGACGAAACCCGCGTGCCGGAAGATGTCTGGCGCGGCCTGGTGCATCCGGACGACGCCTCGGTGTTCGAGTACGAACTGCAGGAAGCGCTGAAGGCGCAGCGCTCGATGCATGCGCTGGTGCGCGCGCGGCGTGCCGATGGCCAGTGGCGCTGGCTGGAGATGAACGCACGGCCGCGCTTCTCGCGCATGGGCCGCTTCATCGGCCTGGCCGGCAGCAGCCCCGACGTGACCGAGCGCCGCGAGATCGAGCTGGCACGCGAGGAGCTGCTGCAGTCCGAGCGTGCCGCGCGCAGTGCCGCGGAGAACATGGCGCGGCTGAAGGACGAATTCCTGGCCACGCTGTCGCACGAGCTGCGCACGCCGCTGACCACCATCCTTGGCTGGAGCGAACTGCTGCTGCAGCGCGTGGACAACACCAGCCCGCTGTTCAAGGGCCTGAACGTGATCGCCAGCAGCGCGACGGCACAGAAGCGCCTGATCTCGGACATGCTGGACCTGAGCAGCATGCTGCTGGGCAAGGTGCAGCTGGAAGTGGAGGTGCTGGACCTGCGCCTGCAGCTGGGCGAAGCGCTCGGCGCACAGGAACCGGTGGCCGAGGGCAAGGCGCTGGACGTCACCCTGCAGCTGCCCGAACAGCCCTGCCTGGTGCTGGGCGATGCCACGCGCCTGCAGCAGGTGCTCTGGAACCTGCTGTCCAACGCCATCAAGTTCACCCCCGCCGAAGGCCGCATCGAGGCGCAGCTGCGCGCCGATGGCGGCTACTGGACGATCACCCTGCGCGATACCGGTGACGGCATCGCGCCTGAATTCCTGCATCACCTGTTCAGCCGCTTCCGCCAGGCCGATGGCACCACCACCCGTCGCCATGGCGGCCTGGGCCTGGGCCTGGCCATCGTGCAGCAGCTGGTGGAACTGCATGGCGGCACGGTCAGCGCGGCCAGCGAGGGCCATGGCCATGGCTCCACGTTCACCGTGCGCCTGCCGCAGTACATCCCCGATGCCGACCGCCGGCCGCTGCGCGAAGTGTTCAGCGGGCCGATCCTGGAACCGATGGTGGTCGAGCCGTATCCGCTGCGTGGCCTGCATGTGCTGGCCGTTGAAGACCAGCCCGAAGTGCTGGAGTACCTGCGGCGCATGCTGGAGGAGCAGGGCGCCAGTGTCTCGGCGGTCAGTTCCGCTGGTGAAGCGCTGGCGCTGCTGGCCGACAGCGGCCACCTGCAGTACCACGTGATGCTCACCGACATCGGCATGCCGGGCATGGACGGCTATGGCCTGGTGCGGACGCTGCGCGAGGACATGGGCGTGGAGGCGGCGGAGCTGCCGGCCGTCGCGGTGACCGCGCTGGCCCGCGCCGATGACCGCCGCCGCGCGCTGGCGTCCGGCTTCCAGGAGCACGTGGCCAAGCCGTATTCGGTAGCCCAGCTGGTCTCGGCGGTGCGCAGCGTGCAGCCCCTGCGCGCCGGCAGCGCATTGCACTGAGCATTCACGGCGGATCGGCGAACCTGCCTGCAAGGAGGTTCACCGATGTCCCGTATTGCTCCCCGCATCCATACCGACCCGGCGCAGATCGCGCGCCTGGAAGCCCTGTTGCCGCAGCTTGATGGCGAATGGCAGGTGCAGGTGACCCTGCACGATGGCCGCCGCCTGCTGGGCACCGTCGCCGTGCGCCCGACGCTGCAGCAGTACCGCAACGAAGCGGGCGATGAAGGCAGCAACGGCCAGTTGCGCCTGGACGACTACGACAACCCGGTGCAGCAGCACCATGTCTGGCTGGACGAGATCGCCAGCGTCAGCCGCCTGCCGCCCAAGGCGCCCTGATCCGATGTGGCGCCGCGGCTACGCCGCCGCCCGAGCATGGGCTCGGGCGCTACCGTAGAGCCGAGCCCATGCTCGGTTGATCACCGGGCGATCAATGTTCGAACACGGTCGGCGTCGCTTCGAACCGGCGCGCATACGCACGCTCGTCGGCCACCCGCGCCACCTCCTCGTCGGCCAGGTCCGGTGCGCCGTATACCGCGTAGGCCACGCTGCCATCGGCGCCATGGCCGACCTGGTGCAGGCGGTAGCGCGAATGCCCACCGCCGGTGTCCTCGGGGTAGTGCACGGGCGGATGGCTGCCTTCCAGGTCCATTTCACTGTTGTCGACCACTCCACCGACGAACAAGGCGCGCATGCAGGTTCTCCTGGGGTTGCTGGGGGTGAGCCCCTACCCTGAACGCTTCGATGTTGTCGGCACATCAACAGCCCGTTGAAGTTTCGCAAAGCGGCCCGCCGGGGCCGGCACGGCCAAGCCGGTACAATGGACGGCCCTACGCTTGAAGTACCCGCGCCGATGGCCTCCAGCAACGACGCCCCCCTGCAGACCCTGCTCCTGCCGTTCAGCAACGGCACCCTGCACTGGCCCGAGGGCCCGGTGGCCTTCCTCCGTGCCCGTGATGGCTGGCCGCTGCGCGAGATCGCCGGCAACCGTGAAGTGCACTGCGAGCAGAGCTTCGCCCCGTTTGCCGAGCCGCTGCAGCAGGCCGCCGGCTGGACCGTCAGCGGCCAGATCGACGATGCCGCTGGCAAGGGCCGCTACCCGCTGGTGCTGGTGCTGCCGCCGCGCCAGCGTGAAGAGGCCCGCGCGCTGTTCGCCCGCGCCCTGGCCCTGGTGGCCGAGGGCGGCCGCATCGTCGCCTGCCAGTCCAACAACGAGGGCGCCCGCTCCGGCGAAGGCGACCTCAAGCAGTTGACCGGCCTGGGCGGCTGCCTGACCAAGAACCACTGCCGCGTGTACTGGACCGCCCCGCTGCAGGGCCAGCACGATGCCGACCTGGCCAAGCGCTGGAGCGCGCTGGACGCGGTGCGTCCGATCGTCGGCGGTCGCTTCCTCAGCCGCCCGGGCGTGTTTGCCTGGGACCGCATCGACCCGGCCTCCGCGCTGCTGGCCGAACACCTGCCGGCGGATCTGGCCGGCCGCGCCGCCGATCTCGGTGCGGGCTATGGCTACCTGTCGCGCGAGTTGCTGGAACGCTGCCCGAAGATCACCGCGCTGGACCTGTATGAAGCCGAGCAGCGTGCGCTGGCCCTGGCCGAACTGAACCTGGCACCGCCGCCGCGCGCGCTGCCGCTGCGCTTCCTGTGGCGCGACGTCACCGCCGGCATCGAGCCGGGCTACGACGTCATCATCAGCAACCCGCCGTTCCACACGCCCTCGCGTGCCGACCGCCCTGACATCGGCCAGCGCTTCATCGCCGTGGCCGCGCAGGCGCTGCGCCCGGGTGGCCGCCTGTACGTGGTGGCCAACCGCCACCTGCCTTACGAGTACACGCTCAACGAGAGCTTCGGCGCGGTGCGCGTGGTGGCCGAGCGCGATGGCTTCAAGCTGGTGGAAGCGGTGAAGGCGCAGGGGAAGGGCAAGTGAAGCTGGTCAAGCTGATCGCCAACCTCGGCTATGGCAGCCGCAAGCAGGTGCAGTGGATGTTCCGCGAGGGCCGCGTCACCGATGCCGATGGCGAAGTGCTGTACGCCGATGACCAGGTGCCGCACGAGGCGATCCGGGTCGACGGCGAGCCGCTGGACCCGCCGGTGGGCCTGTCGCTGGCCCTGTACAAGCCGGCCGGCTACACCTGCTCGACCAAGGACACCGGCCGCCTGATCTACGACCTGCTGCCGCCGCGCTTCCGCGACCGCGACCCGGTGCTGTCCACGGTCGGCCGCCTGGACCGCGAGACCAGTGGCCTGCTGCTGCTGACCGACGATGGTGGCCTGCTGCACCGGATCATCTCGCCCAAGTCGAAGCTGCCCAAGGTCTACGAAGTGGAACTGGCCGAAGACCTGCGTGGCGACGAAGTGGCGCAGTTCGCCAGCGGCACGCTGATGCTGGAAGCGGAGAAGACGCCCCTGCTGCCGGCTGAACTCGAGGTGCTGGGCCCGCGCAAGGCGCGCCTGGTGCTGCACGAAGGCCGCTACCATCAGGTACGCCGCATGTTCGCCGCCGTCGGCAACCACGTGCAGGCCCTGCACCGCAGCCGCGTTGGCGGCCTGGACCTGCAGGGGCTGGACGAAGGCCAATGGCGGATGCTGACCCCCACCGACCTGGACACCCTGTTCGCCCCATGACGTCCCTCGCTGCGCTGTCGTTCCTCCCGGATGCCGTCATCTTCGACATGGACGGCCTGATGATCGACAGCGAGCGGGTGTCGATCGCCTGTTGGAGCGAGGCAGCCGCCGAACTCGGGCTGCCGCTGGACGCGACGTTCTTCGTCCGCATGGTTGGCCTGGGTGACCGTGACAGCCAGGCGCTGCTGCGCGGTCAGGGCGTGTCGGACGCGATGATCGAGAGGATGGCGGCGCGCTGCCACGACCTCTACGAAGCGCGCACGCAGACCGGCCTGCCGCTGCGGCCGGGCATCGTGGAACTGCTGGATCTGCTGAAGACGCACGGCATTCCGCGCGCGGTGGCGACCACCACGCGGCAGCCGCGTGCCAACCGCAAGCTGGCCGCCGCCGGACTGCTGCCGTATTTCGATGCGGTCATCACCAGTGGCGACGTCGCCCACCCGAAGCCGGCGCCGGACATCTACCTGCTGGCCGCGCAGCGGCTGGGCAAGGCACCGGAGCGCTGCCTGGCGCTGGAGGATTCACCGGCCGGCACGCGCGCCGCCGTAGCGGCGGGCATGACCGTGATCCAGGTGCCGGACCTGGTGCATCCGGATGAAGAACTGCGCGCGCTGGGCCACCGCATCGTCGGCTCGCTGGTGGATGCCCACGCCCTGCTGGTGCCGCTGCTGCCAAGGTAACGGTGGGTGCCGACCGTTGGTCGGCACTGAGCCGAGCATGGGCTCGGCTCTACAATTCCACCACCACCGCTCTGGTGGGTGCCGACCGTTGGTCGGCACGCCTTTCAATCACACCCGGCCGAACACCAGCGCTGCGTTGGTGCCACCAAAGCCGAAGCTGTTGGACATCACCGTATCCAGCTTCTGCTCGCGGCTTTCGCGCAGGATCGGGAAACCTTCCACCGCCGGGTCCAGCTCGGTGATGTTGGCCGAACCGGCCACGAAACCATCGCGCATCATCAGCAGGCAGTAGATCGCCTCGTGCACGCTGGCCGCGCCCAGCGAGTGGCCCGACAGCGCCTTGGTCGACGACAGCGGCGGCACGGCATCGCCGAACACTTCGCGGATCGCCCCCAGCTCGGTCACGTCGCCCAGCGGCGTCGAGGTGCCGTGGGTGTTGAGGTAATCGAGCGGACGATCGACGTTCTGCAGCGCCATCTTCATGCAGCGCACGGCACCTTCGCCGGACGGGGCGACCATGTCGGCACCGTCGGAGGTCACGCCATAGCCGATCAGCTCGGCATGGATGCGCGCGCCGCGGGCAACGGCGTGGTCGTAGTCTTCCAGCACCAGCATGCCGCCGCCACCGGCGATGACGAAGCCGTCGCGGTCCTTGTCATACGGGCGCGATGCGCTGGACGGGGTGTCGTTGAAGCTGGTCGACAGTGCGCCCATCGCATCGAACATCACGCTCATCGACCAGTGCAGGTCTTCGCCACCACCGGCGAACATGATGTCCTGCGCGCCGTGGCGGATCATGTCCGCGGCCGCGCCGATGCAGTGCGCCGAAGTCGCGCAGGCAGCCGACAGCGAGTAGCTGACGCCCTTGATCTGGAAGGCGGTGGCCAGGCAGGCCGACACGGTGGAGCACATCGTGCGCGGCACCATGTACGGGCCGACCTTGCGCACGCCACGGGCGCGCAGCAGGTCCACGGCACCCACCTGCCATTCGCTGGAACCACCGCCGGAACCGGCGATCAGGCCGGTACGCAGCGCGCTCACCTGTTCCGGCGACAGGCCGGCATCGGCGATGGCATCGCGCATGGCGATGTAGGCGAAGGCCGCCGCATCGCTCATGAAGCGCTTCTGCTTGCGGTCGATCTGTGCATCCAGGTCCAGGTCGACGCGGCCACCGATCTGGCTGCGCAGGCCGGCTTCGGCGTGGTCGGGCAGGGCGGTGATGCCGGCGCGGCCTTCACGCAGCGCCGAGGAAACGGTATCCAGATCATTGCCCAGGCACGAGGTGATGCCCATGCCGGTGATGACGACGCGACGCATCAGAAGCTCCCGGTTTCAGTGAACAGGCCCACGCGCAGGTCGCGGGCGTTGTAGATCTCGCGGTCGTCCACGTACATGCGGGCATCGGCCTGGGCCATCACCAGCTTGCGGTTGATGACGCGGGTGATGTCGATCTCGTAGCGCACCAGCTTGGCTTCCGGCAGCACCTGGCCGGTGAACTTCACCTCGCCGCAGCCCAGGGCGCGGCCCTTGCCGGGCGCACCCAGCCAGGTCAGGTAGAAACCGGTCAGCTGCCACATGGCATCCAGGCCCAGGCAGCCAGGCATCACCGGGTCGCCGATGAAGTGGCAGCCGAAGAACCACAGGTCCGGGCGGATATCCAGTTCGGCACGTACCATGCCCTTGCCATGCGGTCCGCCGTCCTCGCGGATTTCGGTGATGCGGTCGAACATCAGCATCGGGTCGTTGGGCAGACGGCCGGCGGCGGCGCCGAACAGTTCACCGCGGGCGCTGGCCAGCAGCTGGTCACGGTTGAACGCGTGGAGACGAGTCATGGAAAGCGCATTCCTGGAAGCGAAAACAAGGCAACAAGTCCCCGAGGATGCACGACGGTTGCAACGGGAATCAAACCGCCGCACCGTACGCGTGCGTAGTGTTTTCCCCGGGAATCACGCATCCCGTTGATGCACAACGACCATACTTGGCCGTCTGGAGCGGTACGGTGCGGGTATGATGTCCGCCAACCATGAACGCACTGCGCAAGATCATCCACGTCGACATGGACGCCTTCTACGCGTCGGTGGAGCAGCGCGACGATCCGTCACTGCGCGGCAAGCCGGTGGTCGTGGCCTGGCGCGGCGCACGCTCGGTGGTGTGCGCGGCCTCCTACGAGGCCCGGGTGTTCGGCGTGCGCTCGGCAATGCCCGCCCTGCGCGCCGAGCGCCTGTGCCCGGATGCGATCTTCGTGCCGCCGGATTTCGCGCGTTACAAAGCCGTGTCACGCCAGGTGCGCGAGATCTTCCTGCGCCATACCGACCTGGTCGAGCCGCTGTCGCTGGACGAGGCCTACCTGGACGTGACCGCGCCGAAGAGCGGCATCGAACTGGCCACTGAGATCGCCCGCACCATCCGCGCGCAGATCCGTGAAGAGACGAACCTGACTGCTTCAGCCGGCATCGCGCCGAACAAGTTCCTGGCCAAGATCGCCTCGGACTGGCGCAAGCCTGACGGCCAGTTCGTCATCCCGCCGCAGCGCGTGGACGCGTTCCTGCTGACGCTGCCGGTGAAAAGCGTGCCGGGCGTGGGCAAGGTGATGGAAGGCAAGCTGGCCGAGCGTGGCATCGTCACCTGCGGTGACCTGCGCAACTGGACGCTGCCGGACCTGGAAGAGAATTTCGGCAGCTTCGGCCACAGCCTGTACAACCGCGCCCGCGGCATCGACGAACGCCCGGTGGAGCCGGACCAGCAGGTGCAGTCGATCTCCTCCGAGGACACTTTTGCCGAAGACCTGCTGCTGGAAGACCTGGGCGAGGCCATCGTGCAGCTGGCCGAGAAGACCTGGAATGCCACGCGCAAGACCGAACGCATCGGCCACACGGTCGTGCTGAAACTGAAGACCGCCCAGTTCCGCATCCTCACCCGCAGTTTCACCCCGGACCGTCCACCGGAATCGATGCAGGAACTGCGCGACATCGCCCTGTCCCTGCGCGCCCGCGTCGACCTGCCTGCCGACACCCGCTACCGCCTCGTTGGCGTCGGCCTGGGGGGATTCCGCGATAAAGAACCGGTGGTGCAGGGCGAACTGTTCGGGCACTGATCATTGCTGTGCCGACCAACGGTCGGCACCCACCAACAGCAGCAGGTTCCAACAGCAAGTTCCATCAGCAGCGGGAAACTGTCGAAGGCGGGGTGGGTCCGGTTGCGGGGGCGTGAGCGCCATGGATGGCGCGACCGAGCTTACAGGGACGTACTTGCAGCGTCCCCCGCAACCGGACCCACCCCGTCAAGCCACGGATACCCAGCTGTTGCCGTTGCCGTTGCATTGAGCAGGTGCAGGGCGCAGCCCTGCAAAAAGAAACCACCTACCTCACGGCCACTGCATCTCGCCCTTGGCCACCTTCGCACTCAGCTCCAGCGACGCCACGCCCGCCAGCGCCGGATAGCGCGCCTGCATCGCCTTCACCAGCGCCGCACTGTCCTTCGCCTTGCCCGCTTCCACATCAAACGCGCGGATGTAATCGGCAGTGAAACGCAGCGCGTTCGCATCCAGCGCCGCACCCGGCGCGTAATGGCCCGGCACCACCACCTTCGGCTTCAGCGCCTGCAGGCGCTGCAGCGTCTGCAGCCAATCAGCATGCGACTGCGGCGTCTGCGTATCGGCCATCCACACGTGCTCACCGGCCACTACCGGAATGCCGCCCACGATCGCGCGCAACGCCGGCACCCACAGCACCGTGCGGTCCGGCGTCGGCCCATCCAGCCCGATCAGCGGCAGGCGCTGGCCTTCCAGCTGCAGCGCATCGCCCTCCAGCACCTGCGGCACGACGATGCGCGCGGGCACATCGGCACCCATCTTCGGGCCCCAGTAGGCCAGCTTGCCGGCCTGGGTCTGTTCGATGTGGGCGACGGTCTGCGCCGTGGCGACGATGCGTGCCTGCGGGAACGCATCCTGCAGCGTGGCCAGGCCGAAGTAGTAGTCCGGATCGCCGTGGCTGATGTAGATCGTGGTCAGCTGCTTGCCGCTGGCGCGGATCTTTTCGACGAGTGCGCGTGCATCGCTGGCCGCGAACTGCGCATCGACCAGGATCACTTCATGGCGTCCTTCGATCAGCACCGAAGACACCGAGAACATCGCCTGCGGGCCGGGATGGAAGGTCTGCAGGTGCAGCTGTGAGTGTTTCGCCGTGGTGGGGGGGCCCCCCGGGGGGGGCCCCCCCCCCCCCCCGGGGGCCCCCCCCCCCCCCCAACCCATAA